>JACVCQ010000051.1 GCA_016741945.1 Chitinophagaceae bacterium | reverse complement strand
GTGTACTCGTATAATGGGAAAACGCATAAAAGAGTAATCCCAGAAGGTGAAGCATTAAAGCTGCCATAACTCCATACAACAACAGCTTTGAAAAAGTTAGGGGTCACAATTTACCTTATTGACCTGATGGGTTTCTGACTAGACTTCTGTATTTTAAAATTTGGTGCTTAGAAATCTGCTAGAATGCAAAGCCTAAAAACGTTGAAAAGAAACATGTATTCAAGTCTATAAAATCACATCCTTACAAAGTTGCACAACAGATAGACTGTCCGTGATCATAAAATAAAATAAAAAGGATCGGTCATCACCGATCCTTTTTCTATGAATACCTTGAAAACTATTTCGCTTTCAATTTTTTGATCTCCTCCGTCAACTTCGGTACTACTTCAAAAGCATCACCTACAATTCCATAATCAGCTGCTTTGAAGAATGGTGCTTCCGGATCTTTGTTGATCACTACGATCACTTTACTACGATTTACACCGGCAAGATGCTGAATCGCACCGGAGATACCAATGGCAATGTACAAGTTCGGCGCTACTTGAACACCTGTTTGTCCAACGTGCTCGTGGTGTGGTCTCCAGTGTGCATCACCTACGGGTCTGCTACAAGCAGTAGCAGCACCTAATTCTTTGGCGAGGTCTAACAGAATACCCCAGTTCTCAGGGCCTTTCAATCCACGTCCGCCACTCACTACAATCTCAGCTTCTGTCAATGGTACTTCGCCACTTACTTTATTCACGGCGATTACTTTCACTTTTGGTGCATCTACAGCGATCGATAATTGATTCACTTCTGCAGTTCCTTCACCCGCAATCGTGGTATAACTATTCGGATTCAAAGAGATCACTTTCACTGGAGAAGAGATGCTCACATTGGCAAATGCTTTTCCGGAGAAAACAGTTTTGCGAACTACAAATCCATTGCTGGTATTAGGCAAAGCACAAGCACCTGCTACTAAACCGGCTTTCAAACGTACAGCTACGCGAGCAGCGACAGCTTTACCTGTTTGGTTATGAGAGAATACCACTACGTTCGCACCTGATTGTGTGGCTGCTTCAGCGATCACTTTGGCATACACTTGCGCATCCAGTTGATTCAATGCAGCATTGTTTACTTGGTGTACTTTTTTCACACCATATTTTCCCAATGAAGCAAGATCGTCGCTTACACTACCCAATACCAATGCTTCAGCAGTCGTACCCAATTGCTCCGCAACTTTAACACCATATGTCAATGCTTCGAAAGAAGCTTTCTTGATATGGCCTTCTGATTGATCTACAAATATTAAAACAGACATGGTCTTTTGTTTGATGGTTTGAAATAAGAAAGATTAGATGGCTATGGCTTATTCATGTAACAGTTGCACCAGTTCCGCCAAATTATCCGGACTCCCCAGTTTTACACCTGCCTTGGCTGGAGGAATTTCAAAACTTACAATAGCCGTTAAAGCATCGGCAGCTACAGGCTCCACCACTTTCAAGGGTTTGGTACGTGCAGCCATAATACCTCTCATATTCGGAATACGCTGTTCTGCCACACCTTTCTGGCAACTCACAACCGCCGGTAATGCAACTTCTGCTACTTCTTCGCCACCTTCAATCTCACGGGTAACAGTAGCAGTGCTACCATTCAATTCAAATTTGGTAGCCAATGAAATGTAGGGGGCATCGATCATTTCAGCAATCATACCACCGATGGAAGATCCATTGTAATCGATGGTTTCCTTTCCGGTGAATACCAGATCATATCCCTCTTTTGCAATGGCGGCAATTTGTGCTGCTATATAAGAACTATCACTGTTATCTGTATTGATACGAATGGCTTCATCACCACCCAGTGCCAATGCCTTACGAATGATGGGTTCAGTATCCGCACTACCTACGGTAACCAGATGTACGACGGTTGCAGGATCTTTTTCTTTTAATTCAATGGCACGAACCAATGAATACCACTCATCATAGGGGTTGATGATCCACTGAACACCATTCTCATCGAATTTGGTATTGCCATCGGTAAAGGCAATTTTCGAAGTGGTGTCAGGTGTCTTGCTAACACAAACTAAAATTTTCATACGCTATCTGTTTTGCTGAAATTTATTTAAATAGTTGTTTATGCAACTAATTACAAATATAAGGCAGTTTTGTTTCCGGCAAAGGTTCGGATATTTTTTTTAACAGGAGAAATTTTTGAGTAGACCATGGTTAATAGTCCATAGTCCATGGTAAGAACATTTTTTACTATAGAGTAAGATATTTTAGGATGATATTTTAATAATATTCACTGCTATGGACTATTGACCATGGACTATGGACTATCTTAGCCCCATGGACCGCATTGCACGTATAAAGGCCTTTTTGGAGCAGAATCCGAAGGATAGTTTTTTGCGCCATGCCTTGGCGTTGGAGTATATTAAATTGGAACAATTACAGGAGGCTAAAACGCTGTTTTTAGCTCTGTTGAATGATGATCCTGGTTATGTAGGATCGTACTATCATCTTGCGAAACTATTGGAAACCCTGGAAGAAAGAGACGCTGCTATCGAGTGGTATGAAAAAGGCATGGAAACTGCGAAAAAAGCAGGAGATAACCATGCATTGAATGAGCTACGAGCAGCTTATGAGGACCTTGTTTTTTGATGTCTGATGTCGGATGTCTGATTTGTTAATATATTCTACATCAGACATCCTACATCCGACATTCGCCTCAACTTCCTCTCGATCCACCCGTCTTAATCGGTTTTTTCGTTACACCTACCGCCTTCGCACCGGGTTTAGCGATGAATTTAGAAGCCTGTGCTGCGTTTTTTGGTCCGCTGGCACCGGATTTACCGCCTTTTTTGTTATTTACAGGTAATCCCATATTTTTTGGTTTTATCCAAATATACTGAAATGACTTTTGATCTTTGATTTATTAATCAATGATTTTTTGATTCCTCTCTGCCTACCGGCAGGGATGATTTTATTTGCTACCGGCCTGTATAGGTTCACCTGCTGCTTTGTTATAAACGGCGTCATGTACAATGATACGAGAAGGCAATACAGGACTAAAAGATATTTGAATCCAGCCGTTATGCGTTTTTCCATTTTTAATGAATTGGATAGGCAAGTATTTGTTGTATTGCTCTTTCCATGTGCCTGTCCAATATGCATTTGCCGGATCAGGAGTTATGACACGTGTAACAATCACGGCATGTAATGAAGCATCCCATTTAAAAACGCCTTCATCTTCTTTTCGTATCCATACACCGGCTTCTTTTCGTGCAGGAGTTCCGTTTTGTTGAACCAACAATTTGTGTTGTTGATTACTAACAACTCTGAATTCTAATAGATCATCCTGACCAGCTGCTGTTTCTTTTAACTCTTTTGTTACCAGGAAATCTGCGGTACCATCTTTATCGATATCAATATTAACCGACTGGTCAATCGATGCTACAGCGTTGTTTAGGTTTACATACTCTACAGATAAATTAACGGGGGTTTCTTTTTTGCTACATGCGGTAAAAATGATACCTACACATGCCATCACATAAATGTACTTGCTCATAGTTCTTAATTTTTATTAAGAGCAAATCAAGTTGTAGACCGTTGCAGGAAAAATGTAATCTGTGACAAAAGGTAAATAAAATATCCTGAACGGCATACCTTATGAAACCTTTACTATCATTGTATTATAGCGTATCACATAAATATGTGATTTTATGTATAGTTTCATGATCCTTGTCTGCCGACAGGTATGTTTGATTTCTTATCTAGGCGAATAATTAAAAAAATTAAAAGTAAAAAATCAAAAAATCAAGAAATCACAAATCAAAAATCAAAGATAAAATAGTGTATTTTGTTGCACTCTAAAAACAGTGCCATGTCAAATACGATTGCCTATGATTATGCCAAATATAAAACCCCTGTTGGTACGCAACTGAATTGCAAAGGATGGATTCAAGAAGCAGCATTACGGATGTTACTGAATAATCTGGATCCTGCTGTGGCGGAAAGACCGGAAGAGCTTATTGTTTATGGTGGCAGAGGAAAAGCTGCAAGAAATATCGAAGCATTGGATCAGATCATTGCTTCTTTGAAAAAACTTGAACATGATGAAACACTGTTGATCCAAAGTGGTAAACCCGTGGGTATTTTAAAAACACATCCGGATGCACCTCGTGTATTATTGTCCAATTCTCAACTCGTTCCCAATTGGGCCAACTGGAAACACTTTACAGAATTGGAACAAAAGGGATTGATGATGTACGGACAAATGACTGCCGGTTCTTGGATCTATATCGGCTCACAAGGAATTGTACAAGGCACGTATGAAACTTTTGCAGCTGTTGCCGATAAACATTTTGGGGGCTCTTTAAAAGGTACTTTAAGTGTGACAGCAGGCCTTGGTGGAATGGGTGGTGCTCAGCCTTTGGCGATTACTATGTGTGATGGTGTTGCGTTGTGTGCAGAAGTAGAAGAGTGGCGCATCGATAAACGTATGGAAACACGTTATCTGGATGTTAAATTCGATGATATTGATAAGGCGATTGATCGTGCAGTGATGGCTCGTGAGAAAGGAGAGCGTCTAAGTATTGGTGTATTATGCAATGCCATCTCCTTATTGCAGCGATTGATCGAAAGAAAAATAAAAGTAGACGTATTGACAGACCAAACATCTGCGCATGATCCATTGATTGGTTATATTCCACATACATTGAATAACCAGGCCGCAAATGTGTTGAGAGAGAAAGATCCCGATGCCTATATTGCTTTGGCATATGATAGTATGAAATTACATGTTGAATTAATGTTGGAGTTGCAACAGTCAGGTGCCATTACTTTTGATTATGGCAACAATTTACGAGCACGTGCAGCTGAACATGGATTGAAAAATGCTTTTGATTTCCCGGGTTTTGTACCCGCTTATATTCGCCCATTGTTTTGTGAAGGCAAAGGCCCGTTCCGATGGGCAGCTCTTAGTGGCGATCCTGCAGATATTACGGTTACAGATGAATTGATCATGCAAATGTTTCCTGAAAATACATCCATGTTGCGCTGGATGAAAATGGCTAAAGAAAGGATTGCCTTTCAGGGATTGCCGGCTAGAATTTGTTGGTTGGGACAAGGCGAAAGAGAAAAAGCCGGATTGGCATTCAATGAACTGGTCAAAACCGGAAAAGTAAAAGCCCCAATCGTGATTGGTCGCGATCATTTGGATACAGGATCTGTTGCATCACCCAACCGCGAAACAGAAGCCATGTTAGATGGAAGTGATGCAGTAGCCGATTGGCCAATCTTGAATGCATTGGTCAATACGGCAGGTGGCGCCAGTTGGGTGAGTCTGCATCATGGCGGTGGAGTAGGGATGGGATATAGTATTCATGCTGGCATGGTGATTGTGGCAGATGGTACTGATGCAGCAGCTCAAAGACTTGCACGTGTATTACGCAATGACCCGGGTATGGGTGTGATCAGACATGCCGATGCTGGATATGCAATAGCGCAACAAACATTATCTAAACATAATTTAGGATTGTAGGCGAAGGATGGGACGCAGATTTTCATGATTATTTATGATTGGTCATAAAAATCTGCGTCCCATCTATAACTTCAATCAATCAAGCCGCTTCATCAACATATCATCAATTTTTTTGAAAAGATGATACGGCTTATAAGTGCGCCATTCAGGTAGATCGACCAACTCGATATAATAATTCAGTTTTTTCTTTTTAAAATCATATTGTGCTGCTTCACTCATATTCAAGGCAACTGCCCATCCGTTTTCTTCACTCAGTTCTTCATACCATTCCTGATAATATTCTTTATCACTGCTATGAAAATTGAGTACGTTTTCAGCAATGAGAATGTATTTTACGATGCCTTGTTTGTACAAAAGATCCATCACTTCACGCTTTAGTTCCATGATATCATTTTCTATCGCATCATTCCATTCCCCAATCATTTCAATGATAGCAAAATTCAATTCGTAATCTACATAAATGATCTTCAGGTATAAAGTCTTACTCCCAAAATCATCCCATTGCGGATGGATATAGTAATTGTAAACTGTTTGAGAAAATTCAAACTCGCTGTATGTACGCCCGAAAAAAGGAGAACGATTGTCTTCCTCCGAAACATAAATATGACGCCAGTTATAGAATGGTTCGATGTTGTGCATGGAGAGAAAATGAGAAATAAGAAATATGAAATAAGGAACAAGAAAGGAAGCGCAAATTTACTTTCTCATTTATTATTTCCCTGTTCATTATTTCTCTGTTTTTATTGCCCTGCCGCTTCTACAGCTTTCTTTACGCTTCCGTGTTTTAATAACAGGTCTTTGGCTACTTCGTATTCAGTAATCTTGAGTTTGTCCATGACCATTTTTACACCTCTGTCTACCAACTTCACATTACTCAATTGCATATTCACCATCTTATTGTCTTCTACACGTCCGAGTTGAATCATGACAGAAGTAGAGATCATATTCAATACCAGTTTTTGCGCGGTACCACTTTTCATACGGGTACTACCGGTCACAAACTCAGGTCCAACGACTACTTCTACCGGGAAATCTGCTTCTCTGGATACCGGTGAATTGGGATTACAACTGATACTTCCTGTAATGATGCCTCTTTTGCGACATTCTTTCAAAGCACTGATGACATAAGGGGTAGTACCACTTGCAGCTAGTCCAACCACTACATCTTTATCACTGATGAAATGCTTTTGTAGATCAGCCCATCCCTGTTCAGTACTATCTTCTGCGAATTCAACAGCTTGTGTGATGGCTTTATCGCCCCCGGCAATCAATCCGATGACCAGGCCATAAGGAACACCGAAGCTTGGGGGACATTCACTCGCATCTACAATACCCAGTCTTCCGCTGGTGCCGGCACCGATGTAAAAAAGACGTCCGCCTGCCAACATTTTATCAGCAATGGCGGCTACTAATTTTTCAATTTGCGGAATGGCTTTTTCCACGGCATGTGGAACCATTTTGTCTTCATTGTTGATATTCATCAACAATTCCTGAATCGACATTTTTTCCAGATGTCTGTATGTAGATGTTTGTTCGGTAACTTTAATAAACTCAGCCATAATTCTTTTTTAGCGATGATATTCAATAAGGCCCTGCATCGGGGCTTTCAATACCCTTCCCAGTTCCAGTTCATAAGTGCTACAAAGTTCTTTTAATACATCTTTGAAACCAAATGCAATACTTCCCACAAAATGAATGGGGTGTGTCCAGCTTTCTCTGTATTTGTATAAATGTATAAAGAAGAAATCATTGAGTCCATCTTCAATGATATTCTCGATCATGTAATGACCACGATTCTCAGCAAGAAATATGGCATAAGATGCAAGATATCTATTGGCTAATGGTTTTTTATATACGTTTTCAAGGATATCCATTGGAGTTACCATAAAACGTTTTTCGAATCTTGCTTTCAGTTCTTCATCATAGGTGTTGTACAAATAATATTGTACCACTTTTTTACCCAAATAAGCACCACTACCTTCATCACCTAAAATGTAGCCCAAACCCGGACTATTCTTTACCATTTTTCTTCCATTATAAAAGCAAGAATTGGCGCCTGTTCCCAGAATACAGGCAATACCTTTTGACTTACCACATAAAGCCCTCGCTGCTGCGAGCAGATCATTTTGTACTTCTGTTTTTGCTGTTGGGAATAGTTTTTTGAAAACAGACTTAACAATCTTGATATTATTGGGATTCCCCAATCCTGTTCCATAGAAATAAATTTCTTGGATGGTGATTTTTTTCAATTGGGGGAGTAGTTCCTTTTCCAATAAAACAATAATCTCCGGTCCGGAGAGAAAATAGGGACTGATTCCTTGGGTATAAATGGTTTTCTTTTTCTTTCCGTTCTCCAATACACACCATTCACACTTAGTGGCACCACTATCGGCGATTAATCTTACAGGCATAAACAAATTTTGAAGACGGATAATGTCAACAAGCCACGAAGTACGAAAATTTTAATGAAAATGCCTCCTGTTTTGTGGAATGTTTATATACTAATAACTGTTAGCCGTTTATCAGGAACAACCGCTTCATTTAGGCTTGAATTTCAGATATTTGCTGTATGGGAAATAATAAAGTAAAGGTTTGGCTGCCGTTGATGTTCTCGGTAGTGATGGTTTTAGGAATGATTATTGGGTATCAATTAAGGGATAAAACACAAGGTAGCCGCTTTTTAACGATCAATAAAAGAAGTGCTTTACAGGAGTTGGTTGATCTGATACGGAATAAATATGTTGACCCCGTACAAGTTGATAGTATTACACAAGTAACTGCCGATGAGTTATTGTCGCGTCTCGACCCTCATTCTGTATACATTCCTGCTAAAGATCTGATGGATGTGAATGAAGAGTTGATGGGTAATTTTCAAGGTATTGGGGTTGAATTTCAATTATTGAATGATACCGTACATGTGATGAATGTAATGAAGGGAGGTCCATCTGAAAAAGCAGGTATTCAAGTTGGTGATCGCTTGATCAAAGTAGATGATAGCATTGTAATTGCAGGTAAGAAAATTAAACCTGATGATGTACGTGCAATCTTGCGTGGTCCGGCTGAATCAAAAGTGATGGTGAGTCTTCTAAGAGGGAAAGAAGAGAGAAAAGTAACCATTCAGAGAGGTGTTATTCCTGTTCCTACAGTGGATGTTGCCTATATGATTACACCTGAAACCGGATTCATCAGGATCAATCGTTTTGGGGAGCCTACTTATGAAGAGTTCATGCAGCAATTGGAAAAATTACAAGCACAAGGCATGAAAGAACTGATACTCGATTTGAGGGGTAATGGGGGTGGACTCTTAAAAGAAGCTACAGATATTGCCGATGAATTTTTGGATGGCGATAAGTTAATGGTATATACAGAAGGGGAGCATGTTCCTAAGATGGAATACCGTTGTAAGAGAGATGGTTTGTTTGAAAAAGGAAAATTAGTAGTACTCGTAGATGAAACTTCTGCATCGGCCAGTGAGGTATTGAGTGGCGCGTTACAGGATTGGGACAGAGCTACCATTATTGGTAGACGCTCATTCGGGAAGGGATTGGTGCAGCAACAATTTCAGTTGTCTGATGGGAGCGCAGTTCGATTAACCATTGCCCGCTATTATACTCCTTTGGGAAGAAGTATTCAGAAAGCCTATGATAAGGGCAAATCGAAATATGAGGAAGAATTGGTCAATCGCTGGCACAATGGAGAGTTAGTAAAGGCTGATACCATAAAACCATCGGGTAAATCATATACAACTCCGGCAGGCAAAATCGTATATGGTGGTGGAGGTATTACACCGGATATCTTTGTGCCTTATGATACTTCAAAATTAGATACAGCATTCACTGCAATGTATTATAAAAGCACTATGAATAATTTTGTGTATCGCTTATACTTGCAGGATACGCAAAAATTTAAGGCATATAAAACTCCCGAAGATTTATTCCAGCAATTCAATCCGGGTGAAACAGAATGGAAACAATTGGTTGATTTTGCAGCAAAAGATAGTATCCGATTAAGCGGAGCTTCTTCAAAAGACAAAGCCTTACTCTTAAAAACAATTCAGCTGATGATGGCACGTCAGATATGGAGAACGCAGGGATATTATGAAGTGCAAAACAAGACCGATCAAACGATTCAGAAAGCATTGGAAGTTTTACAATAATAAAATCAATTATAATATTGTCAAATCAAGTTTTTGACTAGCGCTTCTAAAGCCTTGGTTTTTCTTGTCACTTTCTTTGTATCAAGGCAAAGAAAGTAAGGGGAGGGTATCATTTTATTGTTAGGATCTGGTTATAATCGACTCAATTCAAAATAATTTAGCAATCTGTTTTTAGATGAAAATGAAAATCCAATTATCACTATTTGCCATCTTGTTGTCAACAATGGTAATGGCCCAGCCTAAGAACACTTCTCATGCTTCGCAAATATGGCTGGCTTATTTCAATCAAACTCGATTGAGTAACAAGTGGGGCTTATGGGGCGATTTCCAGATTCGTACAAGGGAAGAAGTACTGAGCGATTTTTCTACCGGTATTGCAAGGGTAGGGTTGACCTATTTTGTAGATGACAATGTGCGGTTGACAGTAGGGTATAGTTTTATCAATAATTTTCCGCCCAATGATAATATTCAAATATCCCAGCCCGAACATAGACCATGGCAGCAGGTGCAATGGTTTACTAGGAATAAACGTACCAGGTTGATGCAGTATATCCGTTTAGAAGAGCGTTATCGCAGAAGGTATCTTAACAATGCGGAACTCGCAGATAGTTATGCTTTCAATTTCCGGTTGCGATATAATTTTTTCTATCAAATTCCCCTAAATCCGCAAGGACTAATTCCCAAGAAGTTATCGGCAATCGTGAATGATGAATTGCATGTGAATTTTGGTAAACAGATCGTGAATAATTATTT
>JACVCQ010000050.1 GCA_016741945.1 Chitinophagaceae bacterium | reverse complement strand
TTAAATTTTGTAGAAGGGTCAGTTACTCGGGCGTGAATAATATTTTTTTATTGCTATGAGGCAGTTCAGGATGTTTCATAAGATAATGAGCCATATCCATAATAATGGCTACACCACTTTTATCATCTGCTCCTAATAAGGTTAAACCACTGGCTGTAATAATTTCTTTTCCAATTTGCTTTTCCAGATATGGATATGCTTCAATACTGATTTGCTGCGAAGGGTCATCAGGTAAAACAATTACCTGTCCTGTATAATTTTTATGAAGAATGGGTTTTACGTTCGTTCCACTACAATCAGGAGCTGTATCTATATGACTACAAAAACAAATAACGGGCAAGACTTCATTGGTGGTAGCAGGTATAGTGGCGTACACATACCCATATTCATCTGTTTCAACCGCATCAATACCCATTGCTTT
Source organism: Chitinophagaceae bacterium (assembly GCA_016741945.1). Taxonomy (GTDB): domain Bacteria; phylum Bacteroidota; class Bacteroidia; order Chitinophagales; family Chitinophagaceae; genus Sediminibacterium. Next base: position 10,123 of record JACVCQ010000050.1, on the reverse strand, counting down.
CAATTCATCGGCAAGCAGTATGGAAAGTTTTTTCTGTTTTTCTGTACTAGGAAAACGAATACTATGTGGATCACTTTGTGTGTCGATTTGAACATAACGCATAAAACGTTCTGCTACGGTAAAGGAGTATTGATGAAACATGCTGCAAAATAATGAAATCACTTACTGTATCTACAGATACTTGGAATTACCAATTCTGTTATTTATTTTGTATACAACCAAAAACAACCGTATGAAAAAAACATTGATTGGCTCAGTTGTTGGAGCGATTATTCTGTTTCTTTGGCAGTTTGTTTCCTGGACTGCTGCTGAATTACACAGACCGGCACAAGCTTACACACCTAATCAGGATACCATTCTGCAATTTTTGGAAACACAACTACCTGAAGAGGGTTCTTATTTTTTACCCGGCTTTCCGGATGGAACCAGTATGGAGGAGCAGGAAAAACTTACAGAAGCTGCTGTCGGTAAACCTTGGGCACAAATTGCATACCACAAGTCAATGGATATGAACATGGGTGTAAATATGGGAAGAGGTTTGGCTATCAATATTGTAATACTGCTCATTGTGTGTTGGATATTTAAACAAATGGGAAGTCCGTCATTCGCTACCATACTTTCTGCTTCCTTGTGTATTGGATTGATCGGATTCTTTAATATCTCCTATACAAATCATATTTGGTTTCAAACACGTGACCTGATGGCAAATTTAATAGATGCCATTGTCGGATGGGGGCTTACAGGCCTATGGCTAGGCTGGTGGCTTAGAAGGAATTAAGCGGAAGATCCAACAAAAAAAGCTCCGAAAATATATCCGGAGCTTTTTTATAGTGTTTATATCTATCATTTATGGAGTAATGATAAGAGAACTTGCTCCATTAATGGAAACCAATTCCAAATCAAAAATCAGGTCTTCGCCTGCCAAAGGATGATTGGCATCCAATACCACTACTGTTTCACGAACTTCTGTAATAACCACAGGAAAATTTTGTCCTGAACCATTACTCATATTCAACTGCATACCTACCTCAGGAACCATATCTTCCGGAAAGCGATCACGAGGAAACTCCATGATCATGTGTTCTTCTTTTTGTCCGTATGCCTGATCTGCTGGAATATGAATGGTTTTTTTATCGCCGATTGACATCCCAGTAACACCTTCGTCGAATCCTGGAATCACCATTCCACTACCTACTTCAAACTCCAATGGTTCTCTACCTTCAGATGAATCGAAAGTGGATCCGTTGGTAAGTTTACCGTGATAATGTACTTTTACAGTATCACCTTTTTTTACTTGTCCCATATTTTTTTGTTGAAAGATTACGGAACTTATCCAAGATATCCGTCTTATGCAGATCAGAATAAAAGTTAAGTTCAGATTAAATTATACCGAAGAGCAAAAGTACAATCTCTGAATCAAGTAACCCCAAGTATTTTTATTAACTTTCGGGTTTAAAGTATCCATATGAAGCATTTATTACTTGTTATACTGTTTTGTGTAGCTTCTTCAACAATTATTAGTCAGCCAAAGTCGGGTGAAACAAAACCCAGTATAAAAAAAGAAGCACTCCCTATTAAACCAGCGGCATATCGAACCGAAGTGTATTTGCCCTTACTAAAAGGAAAAAGAGTAGGCATTTTCGCTAATCATACTGCTACCATTGGGGAAAGACATCTAGTGGATACACTTTTCACGTTAGGAGTAAAAATTACCAAAGCATTTGGACCAGAACACGGGTTTAGGGGTGAGGCAGATGCCGGGGAAAAAATAGAAAACTATAGGGATCCCTATACAGGAATTCCTGTAATCTCTCTCTATGGTAAAAAAAGAAAACCCAGTGCGGAAGATCTGGCAGACGTTGATGTTTTATTATTTGATATACAGGATGTTGGAACTAGATTTTATACCTATATATCTTCTTTACAGGAATTTATGGATGCGGCATTTGAATACGGTAAACCGCTAATGATTCTTGATCGCCCCAATCCAAATGGCTTTTATGTAGATGGCCCAATACTTGACACCGCCTATAAAAGTTTTGTTGGCATGCAACCCATTCCTATAGTATATGGAATGACCATGGGGGAATATGCAATGATGCTGGCAGGTGAGAAAAGATTATCACCCGCTGCTAATGAGCGACATGAATATTATAAACGAGCGAGTAACTCTCGTGATACACTTTTTCACTTTCAAATCATAAAAAATGAGCATTATGACCATACCAGTAAATATGTATTGCCAATAAAACCCTCTCCCAATTTACCTGATATGGCTTCTATTTATTGGTATGCCAGTACCTGTTTTTTTGAAGGCACTGTATTAAGTGAAGGGCGTGGAACCAATCATCCTTTTGCTGTTTTTGGACATCCATTCCTTCCTAAAAACATGTACGCATTCACCCCTACTAGCCGAGAGGGTGCTAAAGAACCAAAGCTAAAAGACAGACAATGTTATGGTTGGAATCTTTATGGTACCAATGAAGAAGTATTGAAGAAAATAGACGGGAAAATTCAGTTAAAGTATATTTTAGAGGCATATAAGTTATTCCCAGATAAAGAAAACTTCTTCATAAAACCTAAAAGTGAAAAACCTACAGATTATTTCTTCAATAAATTGGCCGGATCAGATGCGCTTATGAATCAGATCAAAGCTGGTAAAACAGAAAAAGAAATCAGAGAAAGTTGGGCACCCGGTATTGCTGAGTTTAAAAAGATCAGAAAGAAATATTTATTGTATAGAGATTTTGAATAAAAATTAAAAAGTCAAAATTCAAACGCCAAAAAGATATTCATCCTTCACTTTTGAATTTTAACTTTTGAATTTTGAATTTTATCACATGCGCATCATTTTCATGGGAACACCTGAATTTGCAGTAGCATCATTGGATGCACTGGTAAAAGCAGGATACAATATTATAGCTGTTGTTACTGCTCCTGATAAACCTGCAGGTAGAGGACTTAAAATGCATGAAAGTGCTGTGAAACAGTATGCTGTTGCGAATGGGTTACCGTTACTGCAACCGATCAAATTAAAAGATCCTGATTTTATTCAAGCACTTCAAGAATTAAAAGCCGATTTACAAATTGTAGTAGCATTTCGCATGTTGCCGGAAGTGGTATGGAATATGCCTCCATTGGGCACTATTAATCTTCATGCTTCTTTACTGCCACAGTATCGTGGTGCGGCACCCATCAATTGGGCTGTGATCAATGGCGAAAAAGAAACCGGAGTTACCACTTTTAAACTAAAGCATGAAATTGATACCGGCAATATACTCTTACAACGCTCATTTCCCATTGGTGAAAACGAGACAGCCGGCGAAATACATGACCGGATGAAACTGATTGGTGCCAACCTACTGGTAGAAACAGTAAATGGATTCAAAAATGATACGCTTAAAGAAAAGCCACAAGCTATTTTTAGCGAAGATGTCCAACTGAAACATGCTCCTAAAATTTTCACAGAAACTTGTGTTATTCAATGGGATCGTTCTACGATAGCTATTCATAACCTGATCCGTGGTTTATCACCTTTTCCAGGCGCTTTAACAAAATTGGATGGAAAAGTTTTAAAAATATACAAGAGTGCTACAGAACAACAACATCATCAACATCCGGTCGGGACTGTGTTTACAGATGGCAAGAGTTTTTTAAAATTTGCCACTGCTGACGGGTATATCCATGTATTAGATATACAGCTCGAGGGAAAGAAAAGAATGCCGATTATTGAGTTCCTAAGAGGATATCGTCCTCAGTAGATATTACTGCACAAGTTGTGATTGAAGAACTTCCTTGGAAACAATCCCAAAATCTCTCCAAATTTCTTTACCATTTTTATAGATCACGAATGTGGGAAGTGCATCTGCTTTGATATATTTCATCACTTCAATGTCATTACCACCGTCTACTTTCACCAACTTAAATTTGTCTGTAAGTTCAGCTTGTAATTGTTTAATCACAGGTTCCATTTTTTTACAAGGTGGACACCATTCTGCTCCTACATCTACCAATACAATACCTGATTGAATCATTTTTTCAAAATCAGTTATACTGAGTTGTGCTGCAATTTGTGAAGCTTCAAGCTTCTTCCCTGACACCTGCCATGCAGCAGTGCCACCTTTTAAATTATAGACTTCTTTAAATCCCTTTTTTAATAACCATTTTGCAGCCTGCTCACTTCTCACCCCTGAAGCGCAATACACTAACAAGGGCTTCTCCGGATTCAAATGTCTAGTCCGTTCTTCAAATTCCTTTTTATTGAGCCAGTCTGCTTGAAGGGCTCCTTTCAAATAACCTGCTTTGAATTCTCCGGCCGTTCTTACGTCGAGCACCTGATAATTTCTTGCCTTTAATTTCGTTTCGAACTCTGCAACAGGTATACTCAGCTTTTCTTGCGCATGGGTTTCACAAGCAGATGATACTACCCACATGAAAAAGCAACAAAATTTAAGTATAAAGTTCTTCATCATAGAATGATTTATTCAAAAAAAGTAAGTGTAACCGTAAACTTTTCATCTTTAATGCCCAATACCGCTGCTGCTGCATTATTCATGCGTAATAGTAATCCTTCATACCCCTTGGTAACCTGCAGCTGTGAAAGAACCCTGGCACAAATACTTTTATTGTTGGATGCCGTAATCCGAACAATCGTACCGGGTTTGATATCATTGATCAACACATAATATTTCTTGTCTGTCCACCCACTAATGGTTTTAAAAGTAGCTGCATCACCGGAACGATACTGTTGTACCAATGTCAGATCATCTCTATCATACAGAGAGGCAAAAAAACCTTCGTCGGGCAGTGAGGGATGATTAACAGACGAAATGTTACTTTTTTCATCAAGATCTTTATGAAAAACCGGCACCGTTTCCTTTTCTTTTACTTGAACTGTTTTGGCTTGCTCAGACACTTGTGATTTTGTCACTATATCTGTTGCAATACTAGTCTCAACTGGTTTTTCTGTTATTGTCTCTTTTGGTGTTGATACTAGAGATGGCTGATCGCTGTTTGTCTTGATATAACCTATCACCAATTCCTGTCCATTTTTCACTCCAGCAGCACCCAATTTGTTCCAGGTTTTTAATTGGTTAACAGGCACTTTATTATAGCGCTGACTGATCTTGAATAAGTTGTCCCCTTTTACTACTGTATGATAAACGGGTGTCCCCGTTTTCTGCGAAATATCATCGATACTTACAGGTATCTTCAGTATACTACCTTTTGACAATACCGAAGATGGACTTCTTCCATTAAAACGTGAGAGTTGAGAAGCAGTTAATCCATACATGCGTCCGATGGATGACAAGGATTCTTTTTCGCCAACTTTATGTTCAACATACATAGCATTGGGCTTCCCCTTCAACAATAATTTCTGCTGTGCTGCTACACAAAAGCATAGCAATAACATTCCAATAAAAATGAATCCTTTTTTCATAGCCATTTGAAAGTACCAAGAGTGGCAAATGTAAGGATTTCAAGTCTTACAAGCCATTCAAAGCAGCATTAATCAATGTTGATTACTGTTTTAAAATACGCCACTCTTGTGGATAGTAGTTATTGATGCGATTGGGAAGTGATTTGATCCAGCCCAATGGCAGTTGTTCATACACAACCAAATTCCATCCTTTTGTTGCATCCAGATAAAGGTCTTGTCTACGCAAATATTTGAGTGCTTCTTCCGTATTTACGGTTACCTGATTGAAATGATCTAAAGGCTGTATACTCATCGCCAACTCATGTGAGGGAATCATATCTTTTCCTTTAAGCTCACCTACTCCTATTCCAGCTTTACGTATGTATAAATTGCTTGCCAATTGTTGGAGATCATGATGCCATTGCTCATCGATGAGTCGAAATTGATCACCCTGTTTAAAAACATAAAAACTTTCCGAAATTGGTAAGAAACTACGCATCTGTTCGAGTTCTTGCTTTTGAGGTAATTTCAATGTGATTGATTTGCCTTTACCCATCGTGGTAGCAGCACTTTTTTTCTTAAAAGCAGCTATGAAGAACCCTTCTCCTTTAAGTTGATCCGGATAAAAACGATAGCCGGGTGCATGGCTTTTTTCTGCAAAGGTTTCAACAATATTCCATTCCTCAGGAATGGTAATGGATGCTGCTTCAAATTCTCCGGAAGACATTAGCCACTCTGCCATCATTTCATCTTCTTCTTGAGAATAAGAGCAAGTAGCATAAATCAATATGCCATTTTCATTCAATGCAGGAATGATATCATCTAATATTCTTTTTTGACGCAGACTACAGTGTTGTACATGATCTAAGCTCCACTCTGCAATCGCATCCGGATCTTTTCTAAATAATCCACTGCCACTGCAAGGTGCATCTACCACAATGACATCAAATGCAATTCCTGCTTGCGCAAAATGAGCAGGATCATTATTCGTAACTATCACATTGCTATTACCCCATTTGGTTAAGTTTTCAACTAAGATACTGGCCCTCGATTTAATGACTTCATTACTTACCAATAATGCATCTTTAAAATATGAAGCCAATAAAGTTGATTTTCCACCAGGTGCCGCACAGAGGTCCAATACTTTTTTAGAATGAGGATTGGGTACTAATTGAGAAATCACTTCCCATAAAAACATACTACTTGCATCCTGAACATAATAAGCCCCTGCATGAAAAGAAGGATCCAAAGTGAAAGATGGTCGTTCATCTAAGTAAATGCCAAAAGGACACCAGGGAATAGCTTGTCTGCTAAAGGGATGACTTGTTGATAATTTCTTTACCGGATTAAAACGAATAGCTGTAACCTGCTCGCCGGATTCATGAACAGCCTTAAAAGAAGATTCCCGAAATCCTTTTACAGATTGAAGCGATTGAATCAAATCAGGCGGTAAAGTCATGTTGCAAAAGTAAGCAAGCCATTATTATTCCTTACAAGGACTTTATCTCAGCAACCAGTTTTTGTAATGCTGCTTTAGCATCACCAAATAACATGGAGGTTTTGGGCTGAAAAAATAATTCATTTTCAATGCCCGCATAGCCGGGTTTCATACTGCGTTTATTCACGATCACAGTTTTTGCCTGTTCTACTTCTAATATCGGCATGCCATAAATGGGTGAAGAAGCATCTGTTTTGGCAGCTGGATTTACAACATCATTGGCACCTAATACTAATACCACGTCTGTTGTTTTAAATTCGTCATTGGCTTGTTCCATTTCTTGCAGTTTATCATAACTCACATCGGCTTCTGCCAATAATACGTTCATGTGTCCTGGCATACGGCCAGCTACTGGATGGATCGCATAGCTAACATTCACTCCTTTTTCTTCCAGTAATTTTTCTAACTCATGACAAACGTGTTGCGCCTGAGCAACTGCCAATCCATAACCCGGCACAATGATAACTTTGTTGGCATAACACATACACACGGCAGCATCTGATAAAGATATTTCTTTGTAATTGCCTTGTGGGCCTGTTTGAGCAGCAGAAGCACTAGATTTATTACCACCGAATGAACCAATTAAAACATTAGTCAAACTTCGATTCATGGCTTTACACATAAGAATAGTTAACAAGGTGCCCGCAGCGCCAACCAGTATACCACCCGTTAACATCACTTGATTATCATATAAAAAACCACCACAAGCTGCAGCCACCCCCGTAAAAGAATTGAGTAATGAAATAACAACAGGCATATCTGCACCACCAATTGGCAAAACAAATAGTACTCCATAAATTAATGATGCTATGGCTATTATATAAAATAGAATAACATTATTTGCAGTAAGATTGAACGCTAAATAACCAGCAGTTATTAAAGTACCTGCAAGCAATATAAGATTAAATACTTGTTGACCCGGAAAAGCAAAATCTTTGACTTTCCCATTCAATTTACCCCATGCAATCATACTTCCGGCAAAAGAAACCGTACCTATAATCAATCCCAGAAAAATCGTAATAACCATCCCTATCATGTTTACTGATTCTTCCGGTGATACTATAATTGTGGTATGCCATCCAGGAATATCTGCTGTAGAAACTGTCAGCATTTTAGAAATATGTCCGAACTCATTCACGGAAATTAAGGCTGCACAAGCCCCTCCCATACCATTGAAAAGACTTACCATTTCTGGCATGGCAGTCATTTTCACTTTTTTAGCTGCCAAAACCCCGATAACTGTTCCTAAAAAAAGACCTCCAAAAATCCAGCTATAATTACCCAACTTTTTTCCTTCTTCCTCATATAGAAAAATGGTTCCTAAAATAGCGATGGTCATACCAACTGCTGCTACAAGATTACCTTTCCTCGCAGAATCGGGGTGTGATAACATTTTTAGACCAATAATAAAGGTCAGTGATCCAATCAGGTAGCAAACTGTGAGCAGACTTAATTCCATAGCATCTATTTTCTTACTGTTGAAAAGAACAGTATTATTTTTTCTTTTTAAACATTTCCAGCATTCGGTCAGTCACTACAAAACCGCCTACCACATTCAATGTACCTAAGATAACAGCTAAAAATCCAATAATCAATGCCACATAATTACCCGGCTCAACTTTTCCCATTACAATGATAGCTCCGATAATCACAACTCCATTTATCGCAATTGCACCACTCATTAAAGGTGTATGAAGCACACTGGGTACTCTTCCGATTACCTCAATACCTAAAAACACAGATAATATCACGATGTAAATGATATCGATGTGAGATTGTATCCAGTTTAATATTGTTTCCATGATTATAATTTGATTATTATCCTTTTTGAGTGAGTAGTAAATAATGAGTGTGGTATTCAATCAAACACTAATCACTACTGACTATTCACTATTTACCACTCGTTCATTCACGACATTTCCTCCGTGTGTTATACAGCATCCTTTAACAATATCATCTTCAAAATTCAGTGTTATACTTCCTTCTTTAGTAATGATGAGTTGTAGGAAATTCAATACATTTTTCCCATACAGTTTACTGGCGTCCCATGGCATTTCTGCTGCCAAATTACTATTCCCCATGATGGTGATGCCATGATGCATAATGGTTGCATTATTTTGAGTAGCAAATACATTACCGCCGGTTGCAGCAGCTAAATCAATGATTACACTTCCGGGTTTCATACTATTCAACATTTTTTCATTGATAAGTAATGGCGCTTTCTTTCCAGGTATCTGAGCGGTAGTAATAATGATATCAGACTTTGCAACAGATGCAGCTAATCTTTCCTGTTGCCTTTGTTTATATTCCTCAGATTGTTCAACGGCATAACCGCCGGCTTTAGAAGCATCTGCAGCGCCTTCTACCTCAATAAATTTAGCTCCCAAGCTCATTACTTCTTCTTTTACAGCAGGTCTTGTGTCAGACACTTCTACTACTGCACCAAGCCTTCTTGCGGTTGCAATGGCCTGCAATCCCGCAACGCCTGCACCAATGATTAAAACCTTAGCGGGAGGAATACTACCAGCTGCAGTCATGAACATAGGGAAATAGCGCGGAAAAAGTGTTGCAGCGAGTAATACTGCCCGATAGCCGGCAATATTAGCTTGACTGCTCAACACATCCATACTTTGTGCTCGTGTAGTTCTAGGTATCATGTCGAGACTAAAAACAGTAATCATTTTCGAAGCCAGTTGCTTCATTAATGCAATATGAAATAAAGGCTGAAATACCCCTACTAAAATAGCACCTGATTTTAGCAGCATAATTTCTTCTGATGAAAGCGGATGAATTGCAAGAATGAGATCTGCTTGTTGTAAAATTTCTGTTCTCGCTTTAAGCAATGTATTTTTAGCCATATAGCTATCGTCATCAGCAAAAGCTTGTATTCCGGCACCCACTTCAGTCCATATTGCAATTTGTTGCTTCGTAAGCAATTCAGCTTGTTCGGGTAAGAGTGATACCCTTTTATCGTTTGTTTCTTTGAGTATACCAAGAATCATGTTTCAATTTAAGCTATTTTTCAATTAGAGGCAAACAAGGCTTCCACACTTCCACTAGTAAGACCATTTCCTCTATAAGATAGCTGCTTTTAAAAACGGATCGCCAGATGCTGTTTTACTATAAACTCTTTGCGAAAAAAGACAAGTCCAATAAAGAAGAGATCGATTGTCAAAGTAACAGTTGGGTGTTGTTGAATTTTATTC
>JACVCQ010000049.1 GCA_016741945.1 Chitinophagaceae bacterium | reverse complement strand
GTTACAAACTGCTTACCCCAAGATCGAGTTGGAAAAAGTTGTTGATACAAATTATCGCCTCCACTAGCACCGGCACATTCAAAAGGACTCCAGGTAGAAGAAGAAAATACAGCGATGGGTTTACAACCTCCCGATCCTGCTGTAGCGATTGATCTAATTTTAGTTCCTGATAAATCTGCTTGCGAAGCTGCTTGAAACTGATAAACATCTCCTTCTGCCAATAAGGTAACTTGAAAAGGCGTTCCCGCTACCCTAGACCCTCCTGCTGCAGTAGGAGTAATTTCAATGGTCGTATTTGCCTGAGTGGCTATTACAGTAATTTGACCTATCCCACCCTGTGCACCACCTGTACCTTGACCAGGTTGACTTACTGTAACAGATCCAAAACTGGGAGCTATGTATTCATTACCTAATACCTGTGTTGGAATAATTAAAGAAGCCCCACTTCTAGCACTTCGGATAATATGCGAATACACAACAATAGGATCGTTACTATTGATCTTAATAGCAGCATTGGATTTAACGCCATCTGCCATATTGAGATACACATCATTATTCGATGCGTCTACACCTGTTGAGCTACCTAAGAATACACGCGTTACCTGATTGGCAGATACTGTAAAGTTCAAAGTAGTAGTGGAACCTACTTTTACAGTACCCGTTGTATTAACATCAGAAGTGATATACAAACCCATGACAGACTGTGTGCCATCAATATGTGCCGGATAAGCAATCCAAAACTCCTTTCCTTTATTTGAGAATTCCTGAGCATACAAGGTAGCGACACTACAAAGAAGCAGTGTCAGTAAAAGCAATTTTCTGATATTCAGCGAAGAATTCATCACAAACACTACATTGACAACGATGGGTTACAAAAGTTTAAAATTAAGGGTTCAACAGCATTCCAACCTAAGATTATTTAAATGGATAAAACGTTGCCTTTCAGGAGCGAATGAGCAGAAGGACCCATACAAAACAAAAGGTCTAAAATACTGAGATTGGGTTGAAACCCGATTCTGTCCTCAAATACCTGTCGATACCGGATGGAGCTATCATCCGATTGAAAATTTTTGGGCATCCATCTGTTCCGCGCATCAAAGCTGTTTTCCGGAATTTGAGTTTGATAGGATGAGGTTTCAGAAAAGCCGGCGGGCACTTTTAATACTTTCCATAACCACTGTTGGATATCCCGATTGAGGTCGAGCAGGTACACAGGTCTGGAACTAAAGATCCTTTCCAACCCATCCCGGTAGAATTCATAAAAAGGTGACCGGTTATAACATGACTCAATCGTCCGCCAATGTTGTTGTTGCCAAGGCAGGGAATAACTGATACGAACATCTTGAATGGGCTGCTTTTGGTCACGCCCTTTTTCCAGCGGAACTGATAAAGTCACCAATCCATTACTACCCGCCAACACCATTCTATTGCGAAAACTCATTTTTTGGAAGCTTTCATATACTTCAAATTCAATATCTAAAAATTGAAACAAAGTATTAATGTAATTAATACTCCCAAAATATTGATATTCAACTATTAATTTACTCATTTTATATAGAAACTAACATAGTATTTTAAAGTATAAAAAGAATCCATTCCAGCACTCTATAATTATAATTTTAAAGTTAATTAAAATTATATAAATAATTGATTAACAATATTTTAATTAATAATTATTCACCTAATTAAAATAGTAATTCAAATGTTAAGCTATTTATGTAGAAAAGCTAAAATACTTAGGCAGAAAGGGATAAAAAAAGAAGGCTACGATATACAAGTTACCACAAGCCAAATCTAAGTGGTTTAGTTATATCTCCCTTTTATCCTTCCTACTGTTAAGAGACTTGAAATTTTACTTTAAGTCGTTTTGCTACTCTTTTTAGTCCCTCCCTCCTCCACTTAAAAATCAAAAAAAATGAAATTTATAGATAGTCTTATTAATCGGATGTTCGGGTTAAATTATCCGAGTTTACCCCATCATTGTCCATCCGATCAATTATACGGGAGTTCATTTCCTTTCCCGACTGGAAATACTGATATGCCGTCGTTTTTAACTGGACGTCCCCTAAATAGTCATCATATACCCCTTTCGGTTGATAGTAGCGTTGGAGGTAAATCTGGTCAATCTGATTGTAACCAAGATGGCGAGCCATTACCGTTATCAGAGCAACCTTCTTTTCATCAATCCTTGTCCAATCAGATTCAGAAGCTTGACTCAAATCCCTATTTATTAAATCGTAGTATTCGTGATAAAGACGGCAAATTGATTCCTCCTTATGATAAACTACGTCTATACGGTTTAAGGCGACATAAAACTGCCACGGTATCGGTTGGTAATACCGAAAAGAAACCAAGTCCATGAAAATGCTTGTTTTAGCTTCAATTAGGGCTTGTCTTCTCTGATACCAAATAGTAATAAGAACGGCAATTATTGGGGCGGTAACCGTTCCACATACAGTAGTGAATTGAAGCCAAAAAGCCTCTGCATTAGTGAGCATAAGTAGTTGAGTTTTGGTTGTAAGGAATAAGTAAAACATAATACTAATAAACCCCTTCGATAATTCAAAGACATATGGAAGAATTTAAGAATTTAAGAGAAATGATGGCTGTGTATTCTGACGAAGCAAAATGTCGGGAATACATGGAGCAGATGCGTTGGGGTGGCAACCCTACCTGCCCGTTCTGTGGCATGAATAAACCCTATAAGCTGAAAGACGGGAAAAGATACCGTTGCAAGGATAGCCAATGCAAAAGGAATTTCACGGTAACGGTTGGGACTGTATTTGAAAATTCAAAGGTTAAGTTATCAGTTTGGATGGCGGCTTTATACCTATGTACCGGACATAAGAAAGGTGTTTCTTCTCACCAATTAGCCAGAGACTTAGGGCTGACACAGAAAACAGCGTGGTTTGTTGAGCATCGTATTAGGCTGCTTATGGGTGATCCTGAACCAGATGTGGCTATGGATAACGTGGTGGAAATAGATGAAACCTATGTAGGCGGCAAATGGGATAAAATGACCCGTTCAAGACGCAAGAAGCACCAAGAAAGCGGCAAGGATAACAAAGTAGCAGTTATGGGGCTATTAGAAAGGGATGGCAAAGCCAAACTAACTGTAATAGGTACAAATACCTTCAAAGAAGTAGTAAGGCAACACGTAGCCCCTTCTGCTGTGGTTATTACTGATTCACATAGTGGCTATGTAGGACTTAACCAAGAATTTCAAGCCCATGAAGCAGTAAACCACTTAGCCCAAGAATTTAGACGGGGAATAGCTTATACAAACAGCGTAGAAGGTTTTTTCTCTGGGTTTAAGCGTACAATCTTCGGCACGTACCACCAAGTTAGCCCCAAGCACTTGCACCGCTATTGTGCCGAAACCTCATACCGCTTTAATAGCCGTAAAATGACCGATGCTGAAAGGTTTGAAATGGCTATTTCTAATACAAAGGGAAGGCTTACATATAAAAAATTGATTTCCAAAGATTAAATATTTTAAAAAATGTACCATATTGTAACAAATAAACATACTATGAAGGTTACCCAAGAACCAATTCCGTTAGATCAAGTATTAGGAGATTTCAATTTTGAAATTCCGTTATACCAAAGAGAATACTCATGGGAACTTGAACAAATAGCCGACCTTTTTTATGATATTGATGATTCAGGAAAAACTTCTGGTCATTTTTTAGGGTCGTTGTTGCTATACAACAAGGATGAAGGAAAAAAGACAATGGAAATAATTGATGGGCAACAACGCTTAACTACGCTTTTTCTTTTCTTGTATGGAATTAAAAAAGCCATTTCAGGCAGTTCTTATACAAAAGCAATTGAAGCAATAAATAACCTACTATATCAAAGAAAAAAATCTCTTCTATCCGAAGATAATAGCGAAGAGCCAAGACTAACCACAGGCAAAAGAGATAAACGCTTATTTAAAGCCATTTTAAAAGGAGAGGAAATTACCGATCATAAAAGTGATAAATTCAAATCTCACAAATTACTAGTAAGTGCTTTAGAATCTTTTATTTCAATTAAACTGGAGAAAATAAAAGAGTCAAGAGGAATCGAGGGGGTCATAGAATTTGCTGATAAAGTAATCGCTTCTGAATTTATTGTAATGACTGCCGAACAAAAATCTGATAAGATTTTACTGTTCAAGACATTAAATGCCAGAGGTCTTGAATTATCTCAATCCGACCTCATAAAAAATGAATTGTGCAACAATTTAAAAGGCGGTATTACCCCAGAAGATGCTGTTGATTTGTGGGACGAAATGAGAGAGTCATTAGAAAAAGTAAAAGCCAACGTAGATACTTTCCTATTTTATTATATCAATGCTCAATTAGACTCCGTTGATATTAGAAAGGAAATAGAGGAAAGAAGAAATATTAAATCAACGAAAGATTTATTCCCCCCTGTGCCAGAAAAATATGTTTTTGATGTTTATGATGAAAAATTAAAAACAATTTCAAATACAGAGTCATTTTTAAATCAATTAAAAAAAGCAGCCACATATTACTCGGAGTTCCATAACCCACCCTCTAACAAAACATATTTACATAGTATTAAGACGCTAAACATTAGTAAGTGTTATCCCTTATTATTAAGAGGTAAAGATGTTTTAAATGATAAGAATTTTGAACTTCTCTGCAAGGCAATTGAATGCATATCGTTCAGGCATTATATAATAAGAAACGACCCTAAAGAACTTGAAAGATTTTATTATTCTATTTTACCGAAACTTAAATCAGATGTAGATATATCTATAATATTGGATGAAATTAGGCAGCATCCAACTATGAAGCAAGTGGATAAATTCAAAAGTGAGTTTATTCTTGCAGCACCAAAAGCAAATATTTCAAAAATGATATTGACCAGAATAGTACAACATATCCACGAATCAATTGATACAAAAAAGGGTGATGCTTGGCTTGAACACATTATGCCTCAAAAAGCCACAAAAGGGGAATGGCTTTTGCTGAAAAAATCAGATGAAGAACTTTATAATTTTTCCATTAATAGGATTGGTAATTTGACATTATTGCTGAATAAATTAAACCAAGGGGCTTCAAACAAGGATTTTACCATAAAAAAGCAAGAATATTACCAAGAGTCAAGGTTAAAAATAACCACAGACCTATTATCGTATGAAAGTTGGAATTTCGATTCTGTTGACAAACGACAAGAAGAACTTTATGAATATGTAAAGGATATATGGTCTTTTTAGACTTAATATTTACCTTTAAGTATGTCAACTGGTAAGCCAAAGAAAAAAGAAGTAGCTGTTAAATTAAACATGACTTTTGAAGAAGCTATGAAAAAGGCTTTAAATACTCCTTTTCCACCTAAAAAAGTCTCATTATCACAAAAAAATAACAAAAAAAAGTAAGTTTTATATGCCGAAAATTATACTTTTACATACCAAATAACAAACACCTACTGGTGTATTATTCCGAGGATTAAACCTCATTATATCGCCCCCATTATAAAATGGGGGCATTTTATTAGACAAACTAGCTGTTATGAAACGAGCAATCATTCTTATTGATGGGCAAAATTTGTACTATGGTCTTAAAGACTTGAAAATTAACGAGCGAGAGATTATTTGGGACAAGTTTCTAAATTCTTTAATTCAACCAGAGGACGAATTAGTAAGAACATATTGGTTCCGACCCCAAAGAATATTAGATACCTACTATTCGGATTATAACATTAGACAAAGTATCTGTTTTAAGAAATTTAACAACCATCTTTTTAACTTTAATAATAATTATGAGGCTATACCGCAAGATGTGAAAGATAAGATTGAAGAAGAAGCCGTAGAAGTAGAAAACTGGCTTAAAACAACAAATGAAAAATTCAGCCAAAGCGAATACAAGTACGATCAAATTTCATTGGATTATGGAGATATTGAGATTGTGAAAACAGGAATAGTAAAGGTTGATCCGTTTAAAAAAATAATGATTGGAGAAAAAGGGGTTGACATATCATTAGCAGTTAAAATGATGTCTCTCAGCGTTCAAAATCGTTGTGAAAAAATAATTCTTGTTAGCGGCGACTATGACTACGCAGAAGCAATCAAATTTGTTAAGGATAATATGACCAAAATCCATTTAGTAAAGATTCACAAAGGTTATCCACCCCAAAACAAAAGTGTTTCAAGAGACTTAGCTGTCTTAGCGGATAGGGTTATTGACGTGTATGAAAGCGAACTAAGAACCAATTTTTTAAAAGCTATATAAGCAAAATATGTTATACAAGATATCGTTAGAAACGTTCAATTTGATGGTTTTTCAGTAATTATTTACGAACCCAATCGTATCGTTATAAAAAATCGTAAAGCGTTGAAGAAAGAATAATACGTAGAATAACTAACTGATAATAAGTTATGAAGTCTTGTGGTAAGTAGTATATCGTTACCAAAAAGAACCCTTAGTTCCTTTTCTGCATACGCTTCATCATTTATCATTAAAGATAATACCACTCTCCTTTTCATTCATACACAATCTCCCCACAATCCATTTCTACCATCCTTAAAGGATTGATAAATGGCAAAAGCTTCTACTACCATTCCATTAATTTGCAGGAAATTGAATTTGTGAAGTATTTACCCTTCCTCCTTGTTTGTGGTATCATCTTGGTAGCCTGCCAAAAACCTCAGGCATTTGATTACCGCAATGTAAAAAATGTGAAACTTGAAAAACTGGGGTTTGAAAAATCAACCCTTAGTATGGATTTGGTATACTATAACCCCAACGCTTTTGGTGTGGATCTGAGGAAAGTAGATGCCGATATCTATATCGATAATCATTATCTCGGCAAATACCGATTGGATACACTTATGCATATTCAAAGAAAAGCCGAGTTCATTCTCCCCTCCCGTATACAGGTAGATATGCGTGGTATTTTCAAAAATGCCCTAACCCTACTTTTCAACCGTGAAGTACTACTTCATGTAAAAGGAACAACAAGGGTGGGTAAAGCGGGGTTCTTTAAAACGATACCTTTTGATTATGAAGCCAGACACAAACTTGAGTTGTAAAAATTCAAGGTATAAGATTCAAGAAGACAAGACACAAGAAAGGTTACAAGGAACAAGACACAAGGTCCAAAGGACTCACTTGGAGATGGCTCAAGTTGCCAAGACACCAGTTTACTTAGCGCCGGAAGAGTTTTATGCGGTTGCCTTCCGTAAAAAACTGTACCACACTATCGAAGAGATGCAAAAGGATTTTGATGAATGGATGCTGTATGAAAAATATCCAACAGCTTAAATATTCTTTACTGTCAGATCAAGTCTTGACTATTACAGCAAGTTTAAATACGCCGGACTTCAGTCCCGCGAAAACTTGAATCTTGAGCCTTGTTTCTTGTAACTTCTCCAAGGGAGTCCCCTTTGGACCTCGTGTCTTGTTTTCTTGAATCTTGTCTCTTAATTATAAGGTTTGACATGGCAGGGCTTTCGCGGCTGAGGTCCGCCACCGTCTGCTGCTCTTTTACAGGCAGGAGGAAGTTTTTTATAGGCATCTTCAGATGCTTTGGTATCATCCGCATCAAAACCTGCATTGTTCAAAGTCACTTTGAGTGCATCCGGATTGGTATAATTCGGCAGGTATTGTATCCTGATCTCTCCTTGTAATAAATTGATTTTCCATTGTACCAGTCCGCCCTCAATGATCCCCTTTTCTTCCAGCAGGTATTTATCCAATACCTCTTTACACTCCCAGCACTTAAGATTATTGGATTTGATACTAACCCACTCAGGCTTGGCTTGCTGGGCATTCACCATTTTTCCGATGGCTAGACAGCATATGATTGACAATAATATCTTTTTCATAATCCAAGAATTTAATTGCTTATTCAGTGCTTTTCTGTACCTTCTCCGAAGGAGTCCTTTGGACAATGGCAAATCTTTTATGTAGACACTTTAGCAATAGAAAATGTTGCCACAGAGGGCACTGAAATTAGATGCCTTTCCAGTTGGCAGGGTCCTTTCTCCATTCCAGCAATAATTGTTCCGTTTTCAAAGAAATTTGCCCTTTTTCTACGGCTAAACTGATCAGACTACTATAATTCGTTAATGATTGATAGGTAATACCTGCTTTTGCAAAAGCTTCATCAGCATGAGAAAAACCATAAGTAAAAATGGAGACCATCCCCACTACTTCTACTCCTGCTGCACGTAATACCTCTACTACCTGTAGACTGCTTTTACCGGTAGAGATTAAATCTTCTATCACCAATACTTTTTGTCCGGTGGAATAAAAACCCTCAATCTGATTCCCCATTCCATGTTCCTTGGGCTTTGGACGAACATATACATAGGGCAATTTCAATTGATCTGCTGCCATAGCACCCCAGGCAATACCGGCAGTAGCTACTCCTGCCAGCATCTCAGCTTCCGGAAATCCTTCAAAAATGACATTACACAATTCGCTTTTAATAAAATCGCGAACATATGGGAAGGATAATACTTTACGATTGTCACAATAAATCGGACTTTTCCATCCACTGGCCCATGTAAAGGGCTGATCGGGACTCAATTTTACGGCTGCTACCTGTAATAGTTTTTCAGCAACGGCTTTTTCATTCGTCATGGTGCGAATGTAGGAGCAATTCTGCAATTTGATCCGTACAAGTGGATTGAAAAATTTGAAAATTTGAAAATAATGATCAGATTTGATTTATGGGACTAAAAACAATAAAAGCTGCCGGTGGATTGGTATTAAATGAAAAGCAGGAAATACTCATGATCTTTCGAAGGGGTAAATGGGATTTACCAAAAGGAAAGTTAGATGAAGGGGAAAAAATAGAGGAATGTGCTGTTCGAGAAGTAATGGAAGAAACCGGATTAACAAAACTGAATCTAGGTTCGTTAATCACCATTACCCATCATACTTATTTTGATACCTGGCTAAAAGAAGAAGTGATCAAGGAAACACACTGGTTTTTAATGGAGGCGAGCTCAGCAGAACGAATGATTCCTCAAATATCGGAAGATATTGAGATCATAGAATGGGTGAGCATTCACAATTTGAATCAGCACCTCTCTAATAGTTATGATACCATAGTAGCGGTAGTCAAGAACTATCAAAATAGGTATTGACAACCAATCACTTAAGTATTTTCATCCGTTTTTGCTTCCTTAACTGTCAGAATAGTATCAATCAAAAAATACTATTATGAAAAAAATCATGCTATTATGCACTTTGGCGCTTATGCTCGCCACTGCTTTTACAACCGACAAATCAAAACCAACTGCCGAAAACATGAAGCAGTTATTAGAAAATTTAAACGGTACTTATAAGGATCAAAAAGCCGTTGATTGGGGACAAGGCACTTTTGGTAGACGTGTGTTTACCTTCAACAAAGGGAAATGGACGCTTTCTTTTGTATTATCACTTGATCCTGACATGAAAAATCAAATATTCATTTTCCGAACTGAAGGTGATTATCGGGTCTTAGATCCATCAGCAAAAGTACCAAATGCTTACAATGCTTTATTTATTGAAAAGAAAAAATTTGTAACGCTGAAAACAGCCGATACAAAACTGGCCCAGGCCTTCGGACTTTCAGCTTGTGGATTTATACAAAATCAGGAGAAAGACATTTCTCAAACAGGTTGCTCTTTATGGAAATCGGTTACTGAATGTAATGAAGATCATGATTTGTTATCATTGGATAAAGAGGGAAAACTGTATTTCGGACTCCGTCCACCTGATAACAATATGTGTAGCGCAGATAAACGTCCAACGCAATTGTATAGTCCGGTTGAAAAACAATAACTAGTTTACCTGCTGTTATGAATTATTCGAATCATAACAGCAGGTATTATGATCGAAATAACAATGATATGAATCAAGATGTAAATGAAACGCTCAAAAAAGCTTTAAGCGGAGATATTCATGCTTTTCAAGCGTTATTTGCTGAATTTCAACATCCGTTGAAATCTTATTTACAGCGCTTACTAGCCAATCGAAATGATGCAGAAGATTTGACACATGATACTTTTATCAGAGCGTATGATAAGTTATCTACTTTCAGAGCTGAGTCTTCCTTAAAAACATGGGTATTCCAAATAGCAACTCATCTGGCATATAATTATTTAGAAAAAAGAAAAAGATGGGTGCCTGATGTCAAAAAAAAGGCCAAGGATTTGGTATTAAACAGTCCAAAAGTATATGATACAATTGTTCAGGTATCACAAAGCTCACCATATGCTGTATTTGATATGAAGGAACATATCGACACTTGCTTTACTTGTATGGCCAAGACCCTGCCGATAGAAAATCAGATTGCATTGATTCTAAAAGATATCTATGATTTTTCTATTGTTGATATTTGTCTCATACTCAATAAAACAGAAGGGGCAGTAAAATATCTGTTACAAGAAGCCAGAGTAACTATGACAAATATTTTCGACCATCGTTGTGCACTGATTAATAAAGAGGGAGTTTGCAACCAATGTTCTGAACTCAATGGATGGTTCAATCCAAAACAAAATCAACAGGAAGCATTGATGCAATTAGACCTTGTAAAAGCCTCAAAAAAATTTGACCGTGAAGAATTATACAACATGCGCACCCAACTCATCAAAG
>JACVCQ010000048.1 GCA_016741945.1 Chitinophagaceae bacterium | reverse complement strand
AGTATAAGGGGTAATACGAATAATGCGGTTCTAGATTCTTCACTTACGGATGTTTCATTAATCATTGCCTCTTTTAATAATAGAAACGAGATCAAACCATTGTCTGATTTTGCACTAGAGCATGAAATTCCTTTGCTATCTGCCACTTATCCAAATGATGGTGGACAAATAGAAAATCCTTATTTTATTCTGATCAATCCAACATTAAGAACCCATTTAGAGGGCATTTATAATTATTTACAAAGAGTCTATCCTACCAGTACAATGACCATGTTCAGAAGAAAAGGTGCCGTAGAAGACATGATACAAAACAGTTTTGCAGATATAGCTAAAAGTTCAAAATCGGTTCCTTTAAAAATCAAAACCATTGAACTAACTGACAGTTTTACTACCAATCAAGTGATCGCTTATTTAGATAGTAGCCGTCAAAACATTGTTATTTGTGGCTCATTGAATGAAAATTTTGGTATCAACCTTGTAAAATCACTTAGTGAAACCAAGAAATATAGAAGTATTGCAATTGGCATGCCAACATGGGATGCTTTGAGAGGCGTTGATAGAAATATAGAGATAGTTTACACCACACCCTATCATTTCATTAGAACAGATAAATTAGGATTGGATATTACTAATACTTATCGAAATAAATTTTTAGGTAGGCCCAGCGATATGGTTTTCAAAGGATTTGAAGCCATGTATCGTTTTACCAAACTACTCATTAAACATGAGGGGGCACTGATGAAAAATCTTTCAGATAAAAGCTTGAAACTTTTTAATGATTTCGATATTCAACCTGTAAGACCTTATAGCAACAACCCCAACGCAATTGACTATTTGGAAAACAAAAAGCTATACTACATCCGTAAAATGGATGGTCAGATCCGTTCCGTCAATTAACCCTCAACAAAACATGGGTCTCCTTGTTATTGTTGCATGAAAGATTTCAAAGGCAACAAATCATCTTTACCCACGAAGATCTGTGTTACCTGTCAACGACCTTTCTCGTGGCGTAAAAAATGGGAAAAGGTATGGGAGGAGGTTAAGTATTGTTCTGACAAATGCAGGAGGAAGCCACAAGCTGCAAGCTACAGGCTACAAGGAAGAAGTTGAAAGCCTCAAGTTTCACGGCATTGGCTACAAGAAATTAGATGTAAGAAAAAAAATTAGTTCATAACTTTTTTACAAAGCTTGAAGCTTGTAGCTTGAGGCTTACAGCTTATCATGGCACTTATCACATTTACAGATCAGGGGCTCTTTTGTGAAGCGGGTCAATTTTATATTGATCCTTGGCGTCCTGTTGATCATGCGGTGATCACACATGCACACAGTGATCATGCAAGATGGGGATCAGGACATTATCTCTGCCATCATGATACCTTACCAATTCTTCGTTTGAGATTAGGCACTATACAAGCGCAATCTGTTGCTTGGGGTGACCCGGTTTATAAAAACGGAGTGAAAATATCACTACATCCCGCCGGACACATTATTGGTTCTTCACAAATAAGAATTGAATACAAAGGAGAAGTGTATGTAGTAAGCGGAGATTATAAAACAGAACCGGATGGCATTAGCGGGAGTTTTGAGCCGGTTCGTTGTCATACATTTTTAACTGAATCCACTTTCGCACTTCCAATTTATCAATGGGAGCCACAAGAAACTATGTTTAATAAGTTGGGGCAATGGATAACAAGGAATCAGCAAGAGGGAAAGACCAGTGTACTGATCGCTTACAGTTTAGGGAAAGCACAAAGAATACTACAAGCTATTACACCTGTAACACAAAATATCTTTGTACACGGTGCTATTTGGAACACGCATAAAACATTGCAGGATCATGGTATTCATTTACCGGATGTGCAGAGAGTAACACCGGATATTCCTAAAGAGAAATTCAAGTCTTCGGTTGTCATTGCACCTCCCGGTGCTATTGAAAGTAGTTGGATGAAAAGATTCCAACCCTTTTCCACAGCAGTTTGCAGTGGATGGATGCAAGTTCGTGGCAACTTCAGAAGGAATAACACCGATGCAGGTTTTGCAGTAAGTGATCATGCCGATTGGAAAGGAATACTTAGTGCTATTGAAGCAACCGGCGCCACTAAAGTTTTTGTCACCCATGGATTCCAATCAGTATTAAGCAGGTATTTGAATGAAAAAGGCATTGAGGCAGCTGAAGTAAAAACAGCCTATGGCGAAGAAGAAACAACATCACTCACAGAAAATCCTGATGAGTAATGAAAGCTTTTGCCACATTGGTTCATTTGTTGGGCAATGCCACCGGTACGCTTGAAAAACTACATGCCCTATCGCATTATTTTTCAACCGCAGATCCAAAAGACAGGGTTTGGGTAATCGCTATTTTTAGTGGCAGAAGACCTAAAAGAGCCATTTCCACTACACAGTTAAAACAATGGTGTATTGAATCAACAGATTTACAAGAATGGTTGTTTGAAGAATGTTATCATACAGTGGGTGATCTGGCAGAAACCATTGGACTTTTACTTCCGCCACCATCATCCAATACAGAAAATTTACCGCTACACTATTATATTGAAAGATTAATTCAACTACAAAATGAGGAGGATAAGCAAAAAAAGAAATTCATCATAGAAGTGTGGCAAGAATTGGGAAAAGATGAACTTTTTGTATTCAATAAGCTGATTACTGGCGGATTTAGAATTGGGGTTTCACAAAAAATGATGGTGAATGCTTTAGCAAAAGCTACTGCACTGGATGCTTCTTTGGTAGCACATAAAATCAGCGGTAATTGGGACCCTCAAACAATTTCTTTTGATCAATTATTATTAAATGACCATGGTAATAACGATGACTCTAAACCCTATCCTTTTTACTTGGCACATGCCTTGGATGGTGAACCGCATGATTTGGGTGCCCCTTCTGAATGGCAGGCTGAATGGAAATGGGATGGTATCAGAGGGCAAATCATTAAAAGAAATGGCACATATTATGTTTGGAGCCGTGGTGAAGAACTCATGACCGATAAATTCCCCGAATACAACTCATTTATCGATTCCATACCTGATGGAACAGTTTTAGATGGTGAGATATTACCAGCCAAAGACGGACAACCACTTTCCTTTAGTGTTTTACAAACCAGAATTGGCAGAAAGACCATTACAAAAAAACAACTGGTAGAAGCTCCTATTGCTTTTTTTGCCTACGATCTCTTAGAATGGAAAGGAAAAGATATCAGACATATTGCTACTGCTGAAAGAAGAGCATTGTTAGAAGATCTTATCACTTCGATTCAACATCTACCCAATATATTTATATCACCATCTATTCTTTTTAATAACTGGGATGAACTCATCAGCATTCGAGAAAATGCAAGGGAAAACCATGCTGAAGGATTGATGCTCAAAAGAAAAAAAGGACCTTATCAAGTAGGCAGAAAAACCGGAGATTGGTGGAAATGGAAAATAGATCCATTAACCATTGATGCGGTGATGATCTATGCACAGAAAGGACATGGTCGCAGAAGTAATTTGTATACCGATTATACTTTTGCGGTAAAAGACGGAGATAAGTTGGTAAGTTTTACCAAAGCCTATTCCGGACTTACCGATAAAGAATTTGCACAAGTAGATGCTTTTGTAAAAAAGAATTCAATAGAAAAGTTTGGACCGGTAAGAACCGTGAAACCGGAATTGGTTTTTGAAATCGCTTTTGAAGGAATTGCGGCTTCGAGTAGACATAAAAGCGGTGTAGCATTACGTTTTCCCAGAATTAACAGATGGAGAACAGATAAAAAGCCTGATGAAATCAATACATTAGATGATCTAAAGCAGCTGTTGGCTGTATATGGAAAATGAATATTACAGAAACGCATGGATACAAAGTAGTAACGGATTGGCTATCCTCAAAGGGGTACAGTCCATTTGCATTCCAAGCTGAAACATGGGAACATATTTTTCAACATCATTCTGGTTTGGTGAATGCACCCACCGGTTGCGGTAAAACTTTTTCTGTGTTTTTAGGTGCTGTTATACAATTCATCAATCAGCATCCCGAAACATTCAGATCATCAAAGAAAAATGGACTTCAATTATTATGGGTCACTCCTCTACGTGCGCTAGCAAAAGATATTGGAAGAGCCATGGAAGAAGCGATCCATGAAATAGGGATATCCTGGCAAGTAGGTATCAGGAATGGGGATACTGATACTTCAGAAAGGCAGAAACAAAAAAGAAATATGCCTGAAGTATTGATCATTACTCCGGAAAGTTTACATCTGCTACTCGCACAAAAAGGATATCCGGAAACATTCAAATCGCTTTCGATCATTGCAATAGATGAATGGCACGAGTTAATGGGAGGAAAAAGAGGCATATTGGTTGAACTGGCAGTATCACGTTTGGTAGCATTATCAAAAAAACAAGGAACCCATCTTTCTATATGGGGCATTAGTGCCACTATTGGCAATTTAGAACAGGCGATGGAAGTATTATTGTATGCTTCAAAAAAGAAAGGGCATATCATTAAGGCCAATATTCATAAACCCATTGAAGTACTTTCAGTACTTCCTGATGAGATTGAAAAATATCCATGGGCAGGACATCTGGGTATCAAATTGGCAGAAAAGATTGTTCCCATCATTGAGCAAAGCAACACTACGCTGATCTTTATCAATACCAGAGGTATGAGTGAAACCTGGTATCAAACCTTGTTAACTGTTGCTCCACAATTAGCAGGGGCTATTGCCTTGCATCATGGAAGCATTGAGCAGGAATTAAGACTATGGGTAGAAGATGCTTTACATACCCAAAAACTAAAAGCAGTTGTTTGTACGGCGAGCTTAGATTTAGGTGTTGATTTTCGTCCCGTTGACACAGTCATTCAAGTGGGCTCTCCAAAAGGTGTAGCAAGATTCTTACAAAGAGCCGGAAGAAGTGGACATAGGCCGGGTGAAGTCAGCAAGATATATTTCTTACCTACACATTCGCTGGAACTTTTGGAAGCTGCTGCTTTGAAAAAAGCAATCGGTGAAACATCAATCGAAACAAGAGATCCATTGTTGCTTTGTTTTGATGTATTACTACAATACCTCTGTACACTAGCTATCAGTGAGGGTTTCAAAGCCAATCAAATGTTTGAAGAAATCAGAACAACCCACTGCTTTAGTGATATGAATGAACAGGAATGGCAGGAAGTATTGTTACATATCACACAAGGGGGAATTGCTTTGCAGCAATATGATGAGTATCGAAAGGTAGAGATAGAGAATGGTATCTATAAAATTAAAAGTAGAAGAATTGCAATGCGCCATCGGATGCATATTGGCACTATTGTGAGCGATGCAATGTTGAAAGTAAAACTAATGAATGGAAAATTCATTGGTGTTATTGAAGAATGGTTTATTAGTAAACTAGAACCCGGCACTGTATTCACATTGGCAGGAAGAAATCTCGAATTGATTGGCATCAAAGAAATGACCGTTACAGTAAAACCTTCCTCTTCTAAAAAGTCGATTGTCCCTAGCTGGATGGGTGGACGGATGCCATTAACCGCCAATCTAGGTTTGATGCTGAGAAAAACATTAGATCTTGCATTAACCAAAAAAGCCAAAGATCCGGAATTACAAGCACTCACACCCTTATTTGAATTACAAGAAACATTATCCCATATACCCAAAGAAAATGAATTACTGATAGAGCATATTGAAACAAAAGATGGATTTCACTTATTCGTTTATCCATTTGAAGGACGTTTGGTACATGAAGCAATGGCTGCCTTATTAGCTTGGCGCATCAGCAGAAAAATGCCTATCACCTTCTCTTTTGTTATGAATGATTATGGTTTTGAACTGTTAAGTGATCAGCCTATTCCGGTTGATGATAGCAATGTGTATGAACTATTCAGTATTGAAAATTTGATGAATGATATTACACAGAGTGTCAACTCAGTAGAAATGGCGAAAAGAAAATTCAGAGATATCGCTGTTATTGGCGGATTGATCTTTCAGGGATATCCCGGTGAACAAAAAAAAGCAAGACACTTGCAATCTTCTGCATCGCTTTTGTTCAAAGTATTTTCAGATTACGAGCCTGATAATTTATTGCTTCGTCAGGCTTATCAAGAAGTATTTGATCAACAAATGGAAGAAGTGCGACTTAGAAATGCTTTATCGAGGATATTGAAAAGCAAGATCGTCATTCAATTTCCACAACAATTAACACCTTTCTGTTTCCCTATAAAAGTAGATAGTATGCGTGAGAATATGTCATCAGAACAATTGGAAGACCGTGTCAAAAAAATGCAGCAACAATTACAGTAGGCTTGTTACTTGGATCTATATCTTTGCCCGCCATGACAGTTCCTATACTTCATAAAATTCTTGATCAACATTTCTGGTTATCGCCGGAAAGGGTTTTGTTTTGGGAGCAAAAAAAAACATTGATCGTTTCAGATCTTCATTTTGGAAAAACGGGGCATTTTAGAAAAAGTGGTATTGCTGTTCCACAATCTGTATATAAAGAAGATCTGCAAAGACTGTTTGCGCAAATCAGCTTCTTCAAGGCCGAACAATTATTGATCGTTGGAGATCTTTTCCATAGTATTGCTAACAAGGAAATGGATTTTTTTCTGAAATGGAGAAAAGATATTTCACAGCTACCTTTTCTATTAATCAAAGGGAATCATGATATTTTACCGAATAACTGGTATCAAGAAGCTTCGATAGAAGTTAAAAACGAATACCATGTACATCAGTTCAGTTTTATCCATGATCCAAAAGAATCTGTAACAACTACAGAAGATGGATCATTTATTTTTTCCGGTCATTTACATCCGGGTATTATTGTACGAGGCTTGGGTAAACAAAGTCTTCGTTTCCCTTGTTTCTATTTCACAGAGAAACAAGCTATCCTGCCTGCTTTCAGTCATTTTTCAGGGTTAGCCTCAATTGAACCCAAGAAAAAGGATCAGGTATACGCTATTGTGAACCAGTCTATTTTACAAATACAATGATCCGGATTGCCTTCGACCCTATCTATACACATCCCTTACCGGAAGGTCATCGCTTTCCGATGTTGAAATATGAATTGATACCCGAACAACTATTACATGAAGGATCTGTTTCAAAAGATCATTTCTTTGCTCCAACTATCTGTGAAGAAAACATTGTATTACTTACACATGAGAAAACATACCTAGATAAACTATTACTACAAACATTAAGTGCATCCGAACAAAGACGTATTGGTTTTCCTCAATCACCTGAACTTACCAAACGAGAGCTCATCATTACACAAGGAACCATTGATTGTTGTGACTTTGCTTTTGAAAACGGTGTGGCGTTAAATGTAGCCGGCGGAACACACCATGCATTTGCTGATAGAGGTGAAGGATTTTGTTTATTGAATGATATGGCTGTTGCATCCAATTATTTATTACATCAAAAGAAAGCCAATAAGATTCTAATCATTGATTTGGATGTACACCAAGGAAATGGGACTGCGAAATTGTTTGAAAACAATCCATCTGTTTTTACATTTAGCATGCATGGCGCACACAACTATCCATTTCATAAAGAACAATCCGATCTTGACATTCCGTTAAAAGATGGCACTACCGGACAAGAGTATTTACAAATATTGCATGACACACTACCGGAATTAATCAAAAAAGTAAACCCCGATTTTTCATTTTATTTATCAGGTGTAGATATACTTGAAACAGATAAGTTCGGTAAACTTAAAGTAACGCTTGAAGAATGTAAACAAAGAGATGCTTTTGTTTTTAGCACCTTACAAAAGAATAATATTCCTGTTGTAGTAGCCATGGGCGGCGGATATTCTCCCGATGTACGCATGATAGTAGAAGCGCATTGTAATACATTCAGACTTGCCGCAAATCTCTATTAAATATCTTTTCGCTTTTTCTGTAGGGTGAGATAGTCAATAAAATAGATCAGTCTGAATGTGATCTCATTCCCTAATGGCTGTTGAAATACTTGTCGCAAGTTATCTACATAACTCTTATGTGAAGCACCAGATATTGGAAAATCTGTTCCCAACCAATTCTTCCACCCTATAATAAAACGACTACCATAATTAAAATCCCAGGTATAGAACATGTCCAGATTAAAAGCATTGAAGTTTTGATCTCTACCCGGGGTAAAAGGTCTTGGAGTGAGCCATCCATCCGGTGTAACATCAAAAAAGCTCACGTACTGAACCTGACTCCAATAATGACGTGTACGTAAGGTGAGATTCATTCTAGGAGTAAAGTTGTAAACACCATTGATAAGCGTAGTAAAGTTGGTAATCTTTCTTCTACCTGCGATGGGTTCGCCATTGGTATCTCTATAGGCATAACCAAACTGTCCGTTATCACGATCACGCCTTGTTTCAATATCTAAACTAAAATGTTCATTAAAACGATATCGTTGCCCAATACTGGTAACAATAAAAGGATCATTGGGTATGGGCGATTCTGCAAAGCCAAGATTAAACCTGAAAAAATATTTTTTTCGACTATCGCTGCTTCCACTCACACCGGTATACCAATAAGGTGTTTTCCGGATCATTCGTCCAGGGGTACGTAAGTCAAAATAATCGCGTTGCCAGTCGGGCTGCCAGTTGAAGTTGATACTCAAATCCCAGAAATTTTTGAAAAACCAGAACGCCCTTGTTTGAACGATAAAATTGGAATAGGCATTGGGCTTATACAAATAGGTAGGAATCAGTGTAAGACTATAGTTGTAGCTCAGGAATTTTTTAGTAGGTGTAAATTGATTATAACTCACACGTGCAGTAGTAGTAATTTCATTCGGTGCTTGCAAAAAGCCCAGATCATTGGGGTCATATCGATCTGATTCAATGACATTCTGAAACAGGTACTGAATTCTACCACTCACTTTTCCATACGACAATACATTCGTGAATCCATTGTAGTTTTCCTTACCTGTAATATGACTAAACCTGCCACTCCACTTAAAGTTCGTACGATTATTTTTATCGAATAAATTCACATCCATAGAACTCACATTCGAATTTCTGCTGCCCCCACTTCTCCACACATTGGCATTGGTAAACGTTAGAGAAGATCGATTCGCCAATGCCTGATCTAGTACAAAAATGTTATAGTTGGCCAATGGCTCTGTTTCAATTCTTATTTGTTTACCAGTGGTCTTATCTTCAATCACAGCATGCATAGGCGCACCTATTGCATTGAATACCCCGATACCTAATTTCTTTTTATTTCTTCCAGAAAATTTTGATGCATTGTACAACTGTGTAATCCCAGGATTAGAAATAATATTCAGGTTCGGATTATTGTTCACCATACTCCTGATTGCATTGTACCCCGCGGGAGTATTCCCTACCCTTCTGGAGTAAAATAATCCCGCCTTATTAAATAACTCGATTCCTTCTGTAAAAAAAGGTCTGTTCTCTTGAAACTGAACTTCAAATGCAGAAAGGTTGAGTACCACATTGTCAGAGATCACTTGTCCAAAATCCGGGATCAGTGTTGCATCCAAAGTAAAACTCTCATTGATACCGTATTTGAGATCCATTCCTCCGTTTCGTAAAAATTCTGTTTTGGTTTCACCATTGGCATAAGGAACCATTCTTGTACCGGCAGTAACGTAAGGAAGAAAAGATAAACGCAAGGGAGGAACAATATTTTTTATATCCTGTAGATTTCCGAATTGATTTACAAACCCGTTTTGATTGGGATCAATTTTATTCCAAAATGAACTTTCATTATTTCTTCTACTATATCGTTGAAAGTTCACGCCCCAATCTTGTATCTCTTTCTGCGAAAATCGAAGCGCAGAATAAGGTATTTTCATTTCAACTGTCCAACCGTCTTTTTGCATCTGTACTTTACTTTCACAAACAGCATCCAAATTATAATCTGAAGGTGGACCAAACTGTGAATTCAAATTCGGTAATAAACGTCCATCTGATTGTACATTTCGGGATGTAACAAGGAACTGAAATCCATTTTGATCATCATTGTATGTATCAAAGAATACGCTGAAATAATCAACATCATTTCGTTGTTCTCCGTCACGTGAAGTCAATTGTTTACGAATCAAAGAGGGATCATCATATAAATATGCACCAACATAAATGGCCTGATCACTGTACAATACTTTCACCACTGAACGCTGACTGGCAGGGTCACCAAATTTGGGGCTATTCAAAATAAAATCTTCTGCTGCCGCTGCTTCTTTCCAGATGGGTTCATCCAACTGACCGTCTATTTTAACAGGCACATCAATTTTTAGGGCTTTGAGTCCTCGTTCCTGAGCAAACAAAAAACTGGTCAATAAGCAAGCAACGGTTAGCAACAATGTCTTCATGTAAATAAAAAGTGCCGCAAAAATAGCGGAATCAGGTTGCGACGACATTAAAATTGTACAGACGGAACAAGAAAAAGCCTGTGATATTGGATCACAGGCTTTGAAAGCTATTTTAATTCAGTTTCTTTTTCAAAGTACTCACTTGCTCCTGCAAGTTATTGACCATGCCTGCCAGTTGGTTGACATCCCATCTTGGACCGGCATTGGCTTTTTGAAGAATATAAACAGCTTTCCATACTTCCAGCACATCTTCTGAATTTACGTTGTAGGGCTCATACTGTGGATTATCACTGATCAATGTAATCTTATTTCTTACCCTGTTATTTTTCATGATGCGCTTGTATACAACCC
>JACVCQ010000047.1 GCA_016741945.1 Chitinophagaceae bacterium | reverse complement strand
CTGTATACCGTTCTGTTATACCACAATTTCCCGGTACAGAAAGAATTGATTGGGTTAAAGGAGATATTTTGGATATAATCTCTTTGGAAGAAGCTATGCAAGGTGTTTCACAGGTATATCATTGTGCTGCTGTTGTTTCATTTCATCCATCGCAAAGAAAAAATCTGCATCATGTCAATATAGAAGGAACAGCCAATGTGGTGAATGCATCGCTTGATGCTGGTATCTCTAAAATGGTGTTCATGAGTTCCGTTGCTGCACTAGGTCGGATTCGTGAAGATGTAATGATTGATGAAACCATGAACTGGACACCCGAAACCAGTAACAGTGAGTACGGAAAGAGTAAATACATGGCTGAAATGGAAGTATGGCGAGGCATTGGTGAGGGATTGAATGCTGTGATCGTAAATCCAGTCATCATACTGGGTGCTGGAGATTGGAACAGTGGGTCCACAGCTATTTTTAAATCTGCCTATGATGAATTTCCTTGGTATACAGAAGGCATGAGTGGTTTTGTAGATGTACAGGATGTAGTAAAAGCGATGATAGCTTTAATGGAAAGTAATATTACTGCACAACGATTTGTAATTAGCGGGGCTAACTTACCCTACCGTTCTGTTTTTACCATGATTGCTCAGGCATTTGGAAAAAAACCTCCTCATAAGAAAGTAACAGCATGGATGGCAGCAATTGTTTGGCGTTTAGAAGCGATCAAATCTTCATTCACCGGTAAGTCGCCGCTATTGACAAAAGAGACTGCAAAAACAGCCAGAGCTAAAGTCCGATTCAACAATGAAAAATTATTAAAAGCTGTTTCCGGATTTCAATATACAGCCATGGAACAATCTATTATGCGTATCTGTGAAGAACTGAAATTGAAATACCGTTTACCCTAATCTATTTGGGTCTTTCTTAAAAATCGGTAACTTGTAATACTTGAAATATGTAGTAGCCGTCATATTATCCCTTTCACTGTATGCACCATCGGTAGCAAAAATATTGGCATATGCAGAATGTTCGGCGCTGGCAGTATCACAAGCAGATCAAAATTGGTGTGATTGTATGTTGACAGCTGATACAGATACTGATGGTATTCCAGCAACCGAAAAACAAAAAGACATTGCTTTTAAAACAGACTGGAAATATACTAGCATTGCATCTTACGATCAGACTTATGTAATAGGTTCGTTCCATCAAGCCCCAGCAGTATTTATTCCTGATGCACTATTAGATCCTTATCAGAAAGCTATTTTTCATCCTCCGCTGCATTGATTACATATACCGTCTTGTTATGCTCCCTTTGAAGGGGGGTATTCATTCATTTATGTAATTAATCAATTTATATGAAATCATCTTTTTTGGTGATCACTGTGTTGTGCATAGTGATGACTCAGCTATGTGTTCATGCGCAAACCAATACTCCTTTTGCCAATATAGAAGTTAAGAATAGTAATGGTGAACCTATGTTATTGGGTCATTGTAATATTTCTTTTTTGCAACAAGGCATTTATAAAAACTGGTACCAGACGGGTTATGACCATTACTTACCCGACTCTTCCACCATTCCATCCCTAACCGGATTATTGAAGGGAAAACAGATCGATATTTTTCTCGGTACTTGGTGTGGAGATAGCAGAAGAGAAGTTCCTCGTATGTTGAAAATATTGACGCAAGCAGGTGTTCAGCAGCAACAGATTAGACTCATATTTGTTAGCAACGAGTCAAATAGCTATAAGCAAAGTCCGCAACATGAAGAAGCCGGAAAAAACATCAAAAGAGTACCAACCTTTATTGTATATGAAAACGAAAAAGAAATGGGAAGAATCATTGAGTATCCTGTAGTGTCGCTAGAGAAAGACTTATTGTCGATTTTGAGGCGAGAAAAATATGTACCGAATTATCATCAGCTTTAGGTGGGTGAGTAGTGAGTAGTCAGTAGTGAGTAAAAACCAAACACTCACTACTGACTATTCACTACTCACTATTTCCCCTCCATCACTTTCTTCCACAATTCAGGAATACGTTTGATCCAAACGAGTTCTCGTCTTTTGAGAGAAGCGTCTTCTGCCGGGTATCCGAAATAGGTTTTACCACCTTCCAAAGAAGAAGGAACACCACTTTGCGCCAATACCACTGCATTGGCACCAATGGTTAATGTTTTACTGACACCTACTTGCCCCCATAAGGTAACGCCCTCTTCAATGATAGTACCTCCGGCAATACCCACCTGTGCAGCAAACAAACAATTTTCTCCAACCGTCGTATCATGACCGATATGCACCATATTATCCATGCATGTTCCTTTTCCGATTCTTGTTTCTGCAGTAACGCCTCTGTCGATGGTGCATCCGGCACCAATTTCGACATGGTCTTCAATCACAACATTACCGCAGCTCTGCATTTTTTTATACCAGACTTCACGACTCTTTTTTGTGTTATAATAAAATGCATCACTTCCAATAGTTGTTCCTGATTGAATAATAACATAATCGCCAATGATGGTGTGATCTAATATAGTTACGTTGGGATAGATGATACAATGTTTACCGATCTGAACATGATTGCCAATAAAACAGTTGGGCATTACAATAGATCCTTCACCAATAATAGCAGAATCACTAATGGCTTTTTGTGCTGGAGCAAAAGGTCTGAAATGATTGACGATGGTGAGATATGCTTCAAAAGGTTCAGGAGTAACTAAAATTGTTTTGCCGGGAGGAATGTCTACCTCATTAGTATTAATGATGATAAAATCAGCTGCACTCTGTAAGCATTTATCATAGTACTTAGGATGATCTACAAAAACAAGATCGCCTGTTTCTACTTTATGAATTTCATTGATACCTGTAATCAATGCGTCTTTGTCACCGACCAATTCAGCATGTATCAGTGATGCAATCCAACCGGCAGAAACAGGAGCAGGAAACTTCATAACAAGGTTTTTTATTGAAATCAAAGGTACTAAGAGCTATCTACCCTCCATTATTTTAGTTTTTTTAAGGCAGAAAAAGTAGGTTAAAAAAAGCAATGGCTGCTATCTTATTTACTCCTTACTTTCTTGTTTCAAAAAGATAAGTTCTTCTAAAAACCTTTGTTCATCAATGTTTCAGAGAAATTAAATTTTCATTCAACTCATTTCATGGTATAAAATGCAATAGAACTAAGTATCCAATAAGGATCAGGTATTCACAGTAAACCCTAAAATGTGAATAAAATTGTTTAAAAAATTTTTTGCTTTCGATAAAACTCTTTTTAATATTGTGTAGGGAAATTTATTTCCCAGTACTTACTAACCCATCCATATACAAAGTCTCGCTTCCGCGGGACTTTTGTTTTATATGAATCACTACTTCATTATTTATAAACCTTATCTCGTTCAATCGCAGTTTTCTCCGGTTGATGGAAAGCAAACGCTCGGTGATTTTTTTGATGTACCTAAAGATGTATATCCTGTTGGCAGACTGGATCATGATAGTGAAGGACTCCTGATTCTTACCAATGATAAACAACTCAATCATCGTTTATTGCATCCTTCATTTCAACATGAAAGAGAATATTGGGTGCAGGTAGATGGTGCGATCACCGGTGAGGCCATTCAAGAATTGCAAAATGGTATAACAATTTCAATCGATGGAAAAAAGCATCAGACTTTACCTTCTAAGGTTTCTGTTTTTGAATATGAACCATCTGTTCCTGTTCGAAATCCGCCGATACGTTTCCGTAAAGACATTCCTGCACCTTGGATCCGTATGATATTGAAAGAAGGCAAAAATAGACAAGTAAGAAGAATGACAGCTCAGGTGGGTTTTCCTACATTAAGATTGATTCGTTATCGAATTGAAGACATTACGCTTGATGGTCTACAACCCGCAGATTTGATCAGCATAACTCGCAAAAAATTGTACCAACAATTATTCCATGAATAAATACCAGTATTTGTTGAACGAGGGTTATACCATCGATACCGATCGTAATCGGTTAGATATTCCATGGATTCATCAATTCCTATCTATTGTAAGTTATTGGGCCAAAGATGTACCTATAGAAACAGTAAATCGTTCAATTGAACACTCTTTGTGCTTCGGCATATTTTATTTTGAACAGCAAGTGGGTTTTGCAAGGGTAGTAACAGATCAGTCCACTTTTGCGTACTTGGCAGATGTATTCATTATTGACGAGCACCGTGGAAAGGGCTTGTCTAAATGGTTATTGGAAAATATACATAGCCATCCCCATTTACAAGGATTAAGACGTTGGATCTTGGTTACGAAAGACGCACAGGGTTTGTACCAACAATTCGGCTGGGAGCCTATTCCTGAAGTGGTGATGGGGCGTTTCATGCAAATACATCAGCCTACTATTTACCAAACAGGGAAAGCTTCCACTCAAAACAGCAATAATCAGTAAGAGATTTATCATTCTTCCCCGCTAACCTGTAATTTTGCTGCTCTTCACAATTGAGTTTATATGAGTCAAGTACATTTATCTGAGCAGGAACTAGTTCGTCGTGAGAAACTGACCAAATTACAAGAGGCAGGGGTGGATCCATTTCCGGCTCCATTATATCCCGTAAGTCATTATTCAATTGACATCAAGGAGCAGTTTAAAGAAGAAAATAAAGAAGCTTTCGCAAATGTCTGTGTTGCAGGAAGGGTAATGAGCATTAATGACAAGGGCAAAGTGTTTTTTATCAAGATTCAAGATAGTAAAGGTATTATCCAATTATATGTAAAGCGTGATGATATTTGTCCGGATGAAGACAAATCATTTTGGGATACCGTTGTAAAACATGGATTAGACTTAGGTGATATTATTGGTGTAACAGGATTTGTGTTTATTACGAAAACAGGAGAAACGTCTATTCATGCGCAAACTTTTACTTTGCTTACGAAATCATTAAAGCCACTGCCGGTGGTAAAAAGAGATGAGGAGGGAAATGTATTTGATGCAGTAACAGATCCGGAATTCCGTTATCGTCAGCGTTATGCTGATTTGATCATCAACCCGGATGTAAAAGAAACTTTTGTGAAGCGTACCAAGCTCATCAATACTATTCGTGATTTTTTAAATGAGCAAGGTGCATTGGAGGTAGATACCCCGGTGTTGCAAGCTATTCCAGGAGGTGCGGCTGCGCGACCATTTATTACGCATCATAATGCATTGGATGTTCCCTTTTATTTACGAATCGCCAATGAGTTATACCTCAAGCGATTGATTGTAGGTGGATTTGATTGGGTATACGAGTTTAGTCGCAATTTCAGGAATGAAGGGATGGATAGAACCCATAATCCGGAATTTACTGTATTGGAATGGTATACTGCTTACAAAGATTATTTCTGGATGATGGAAACCACGGAACAATTATTTGAAAGAATTGCCATTGCATTACATGGTACTACAGATGTACCGCTGGGCGACAAAATCATCAACTTCAAAGCTCCCTTCAAACGAATCAGTATTCATGATGCAATCAAAGAGAATACCGGGATTGATGTAAGTGATATGGATGAAGCTGGTCTTCGTGAAGTATGTAAACAATTGAAGATTGATGTTCCGGGTAATATTGGAAAAGGAAAACTCATTGATGAAATATTTGGTGCCACCAGTGAGCATACTTTTATTCAACCTACTTTTATCATCGATTATCCGGTAGAAATGAGCCCGCTTACCAAAAAGCACAGAAGTAAAGCCGGATTGGTAGAAAGATTTGAGTTGATGGTAAACGGAAAAGAAATTGCTAACTCATACACAGAATTAAATGATCCTATTGATCAGCGTGAGCGCTTTGAAGAGCAGCTGAAATTGATGGAGCGCGGTGATGATGAAGCGATGTTTATTGATCATGACTTTTTACGTGCGCTGGAATATGGTATGCCGCCAACAGCAGGTATCGGTATTGGTATAGATCGTTTATGTATGATGATGACCAATCAGCCATCTATCCAGGATGTATTATTGTTTCCGCAAATGAGACCCGAACGCGCACAAGTTGTTCAAGAAGATCAGTAATTCCTAACAGGGATTTGAAGCTTTAGCTGTTGTAAGAAATTGATAGCAGCTTCTTTATTTTTAAAGGGTATCAATATATCATTACGGACCCCATAAGAGGGTCCTTTTTTCTGTTGTGTGTAAGAAGTTGTAAAGAAGAAATTTTGTTTTTCAGTCAACCGAACTTTAAGTATTGGCGGGTCAGATGAAACAGATTCAATGCATGAGGTATCGATATCAGATAATCTTGCCCACATACTGATAAATTCATTCACTTGTTGATTTCCCGGTTCTGAAACTTCTTTCCAAAACCAGATATATCCTGTCTTGGGTTCGATTGCATAATAGGTTTTAGTAGTAATGTTATTTATTACTACTGAACTGCCTAGTTTGCCATTAATTTTATATCTAAAATTACCACATCTTCCATGGTACTGTGCATGGGCATGAATGGTCAACATGACCAACAAAGTGGTAAGCAGGGTAGTTGTTCTCATAAGGGGTGTGTAATGTTACCCCATTTTGGTCATATTGGATAATGAATTGCCTTAAAATATCTTTAAGCTTACACAAACAAGTCATTATATAGCATTCCACCAGGCACTACAGCATATTTATCTAGATCTGTAATACCTTCTGCAGCCAATACTTGTTCATCAATGAAAGTATGGCCACTGCACTGATCAGCGGTTTTTTGCAAGATATAATACACAGCATCAGCAATGATTTCTGGTGTTCGACTCATTTTTGCCAAAGCTTCCCCTCCCAGTAGGTTGCGAACGGCTGCAGTGTCGATCGTAGTTCTAGGCCAGAGTGCATTTGATGCAATACCCATTCCTTTGAATTCGGCAGCCCACCCTAATGCAAGCATACTCATATTGTATTTAGTGAGTGTATAAGCGATATGCCCGCCCATCCATTTCGGTTCCAGACTAATGGGTGGGGATAAAGTAATAATATGTGGATTTTTACCTTTTTTAAGCCATGGCAAACAGTTTTTCACTACCAGAAAAGTACCTCTGACATTGATACTATGCATTAGATCAAAACGTTTGGTATCAGTTTGTTCTGTGGGCGTTAATTGGATGGCAGAAGCATTATTGATGACCACATCAATACCACCGAATTTTGCCACTGCTTTTTCTACTGCTGCTTGGATCTGGTCTTCATGACGAATATCTACTTGAACAGCCAATGCTTTGCCTCCGGCTTTTTCGATTTCTTCAGCAGCAGAAAAAATCGTACCTCCAAGTCTGGGGTCTTCTTCAACACTTTTAGCTGCAACAACAATGTTGGCTTTTTCTTTGGCTAAGCGAAGGGCAATAGCTTTACCGATACCTCTGCTGGCACCTGTAATAAAGATGGTTCTGTTCTCAAATGACATAGTATAGTTTGTTGCTGAACCTTAAATTTCAGGAAAACTGTCTTACCAACCTAAGAATTCTTGAATGAGTTGTTCTGTTTGGGTACAAGCTTTATTTAAATCATCATTCACTACTATATGATGAAAATGATGGTTGAAAGACAATTCATAGCTGGCTTTACTTACACGTGTGGCAATACTTTCAGGGGTTTCTGTACCCCTACTTTCCAGTCTTCTTTTCAATTCTTCAACAGAAGGAGGTTGAATAAAGATCGATAAACATTTTCCTGGGAATTCTCCTTGTACATGAATGGCACCTTTTACATCAATGTCTAGAACCGGTACACGACCTTCATTCCAGATTCGTTCTAACTCGGTCTTCAGGGTGCCATAATATTTACCTTCATATACCATTTCCCACTCAATAAATGCATGTTCATTGATCTTAGACTGAAATTCTTGCACCGATAAGAAATAATATTCTACCCCATGTTGTTCACTGCCTCTCGGAGAACGGGTAGTGGCTGATATAGAAAAACAAAGTCGGGGATATTTATTCAACAGGTAATGTGTAATCGATGTCTTACCTGATCCTGAAGGTGCTGTAATAATGATGATTTTGCCTTTGTTTTCCTGCATGCGCAAAGAAACAGAATTTTAAGAAGGCTTAGTCTTTCCAGACTATTTTTTCTGATAATGCAATATTTCTTTTGGCAGGAGGACTAGGCTCATCAGAATACCCAAGATAGATCAGTCCCATCATCTGATCCGGTTCTTCCAGTCCTAATAATTGTTTCATACTATTATGATAGGTCATACCTCCGGTGCTCCAAAGTGCAGCTATTCCTTGCTCCTGAGCACCTAATAGAATGTGTTCAATGGCTGCTGATGTTGCAGCGATTTCTTCTATCAGGGGGATTTTTTCACTTGCCTGTCTTTTCATGTATACTGCAATCACATGAGAAACTTTATCAGCATTTTGTATAATATTTTGATACTTGGCATTGGTAAAACTTTCTTCAGGGGTATGTTTCTTATATAAATTGGCATGTTGTTGTGCAAATACTGCTAAC
Organism: Chitinophagaceae bacterium; assembly: GCA_016741945.1. Taxonomy (GTDB): domain Bacteria; phylum Bacteroidota; class Bacteroidia; order Chitinophagales; family Chitinophagaceae; genus Sediminibacterium. The sequence continues at coordinate 2,516 of JACVCQ010000047.1, read as the reverse complement.
CCATTTCCACTAAAAACAATAAAACGCCAAGGTTCGGTTCTTCCATGTGTGGGTGCCCAGTCTGCCAGTTCTAACAGTTGATGAATGATAGAAGGATATATTTTTTTGCCATTCATTAAAGAAGGTTTTATACTTCTTCTTTCGCGAATAATCTTTTCGAGTATGCTCATGTTGCAAAATTAGTAGCATGATATCAAACAATTTCTTTAAATGAGAAAAATGTTTTATATTGATAATTGTTTTTATTTGATCAGCAGGTTTCCGTTTCAAATTTTATAGTTGCGATTGTAATGACCATACAAGAATTTCAATCTGTTTTTGATAACCTGCCCGGGATGTATCTTTTATTACAACCCGATACTCCTGATTATTCAATTATATCCGCTAATAAAGCTTATTTACAAGCAACATTTACAGAAAGAGAAAATATCATCGGCAAACCTGTTTTTGTTGTTTTCCCTGATACTCCTGGGATTGACACAAAAAACAGTAAGCAATTATTATTGAATCTTTTTAAAGATGCTGTTCTCTCAAAACAAACCAATCAGGTTCAGGAATTACGGTATGATATTCCTTTAAATGATGGCAGCGGTAATTTTTTAGAGCGATACTGGAGGGTTATTAATACGCCTGTATTAGATCATGATGGTAATGTAATTCAGATCATCAATTCAGTAGAAGATATTTCTGACCGGGTATTTCAGCAAAGAAGATTAGATGAACACCTTGAAAAAACAAGGTCTCTTATGTCTAATGTACTTACCAGTATTTCTGATGGCTTTGTTGCATTGGATGCTCATTGGAATTATACATATGTAAATGAACGGGGTGCGGCATTACTCAATGGACATAAGCCGGAAGATCTGATTGGTAAACATATCTGGACTTTATTTCCGGAAGGTGTAGGGCAGCCCTTTTATTGGAATTATCAGAAGGTAATGAAGGAAAGAGAGCCAATTGTTATGCAGGAGTATTATCCACCCTGGAAACGATGGTTTGAAAATCGTATTTATCCATCATTAGATGGGGGGATCACCATTTTTTTTACGGATATCACAGATGCTAAAAAGGCAGAAGAACGTTATCGTCAGTTGTTTTATGATAATCCCATGCCCATGTGGATATATGACGAACAATCATTTAAATTTCTGGAAGTCAATGATGCTGCGGTCAGGCATTATGGTTATAGTAGAGAAGAGTTTTTACATATTACAATCAGAGATATCAGACCCATGGAAGACTGGAAAAAGCTGGAACAGGCTACCAGATTTCAGGAGGGAGATATTATTACTCATAGAGGAGTTTGGAGGCACTATAAAAAAGATAGAACCCTTATTGATGTAGAGATCACTGCGCATCATATTGATTTTAATAATCGCCCCTGTGTATTGGTATTAATCAATGATATTACGGAGCGGTTGAAAAGTGAAAATGCTCTCAAGAATGCATTCAAAGAAGTATCTGATTATAAGTTTGCTTTAGATCAGTCTAGCATTGTAGCCATCACCGATCAAAAAGGAATTATTCAGTTTGCGAATGACAATTTTTGTAAAATTTCCGGGTATACACCTGAGGAATTGATCGGTCAAGATCATCGTATCATCAATTCAGGGTTTCATAGTAAAGCATTTTTAAAAGATCTGTGGGTAACCATTGCCCATGGAAAAGTATGGCGTGGTGAGTTGAGAAATAAAGCCAAATCAGGATCTTATTATTGGGTGGATACTACTATAGTTCCTTTTTTAAATGAGGAGGGTAAGCCCGAGCAGTATATTGCCATTCGAACAGAGATTACCAAGAAGAAAGAAGAAGAAGAGAGGTTACGATTAATGGATATGGTGATTACCAATACCAATGATGCAATTCTAATAACTGAGGCAGAACCTATTGAAGGAGAAGGCCCCAAAATTCTTTATGTAAATGAGGCTTTTACAAGAATGACAGGATACACAGCGGAAGAAGTGATGGGTAAAACCCCTAGAATACTTCAAGGTCCGGATACCAATAAAATAGAATTAGCAAGGTTAAAAGAAGCATTAAAAAAATGGGAGCCTTGCGATATAGAGGTGTTGAATTATAAAAAAAATGGAGAGCCTTTTTGGAATAATTTCACCGTTGCACCTGTTACCAATGAATCAGGTCGGTATACCCATTGGGTGGCTATTGAAAGAGATATCACAGAAAGAAGAAAAATAGATGCACTGATAAGAGACAGCGAAGAAAAACGAAGACTTATCATGAATGCGGCACTCGATGCAATTATTTGTATTGATACCGAAGGCATGGTTACTTTCTGGAATCCTCAAGCAGAAAAAATATTTGGATGGAAAGAAAATGAAGTGATGGGCAGGAGATTATCATCTATTATTATTCCTGAACCTTATCGGCATATGCACGATCATGGAATGGAACAATATAAGGTATCAAAGAAAGGTCCAGCATTAAATGTTTTATTGGAGCTAAATGCTATCAACCGTGAGGGAAAAATGTTTCCTGTAGAACTTACAGTATTACCT
>JACVCQ010000046.1 GCA_016741945.1 Chitinophagaceae bacterium | reverse complement strand
CACCGGTTCTGGCACAGGTAGCGGTATTTATAGCTATGGACTTGCCGGAATCAATACCCTTGCTTTGGGGTCTCTGGCTTCCGGAACCGGCGTGTATGCTTTTGGAGTCGTATTCGAAAACCTTACAGGAAGTATCTTGAATAAAATCAATATTCAGTATAAAGCCACCCAATGGCGTAAAGGCGGGTCTGGGAATACCAACCATTGGCAATTTTCATATCAAACCAGGCATTTCAACAATATTGATACCGGTAACCTTATTAAAAAAAATGACGGTAATCTTATTTCAATTCACCACTCTAGTGGTACTGCTACACTGAACGGACATCTTTCTACAAATCAGTATACCATCCATATAACTATCACAGATATCATCTGGAGACCCGGTGAGAAACTGATCCTTCGCTGGGATGATCAGGATGAAACGGGTAGTGATGACGGTATGGCCATTGACGATTTCCATTTTTCAGCTATCAGAGAAAGTTATGCTCCGGCTATTCGCAAACCCATCATTGACAGCATTGGAACCAATACCGTAAAAATGATGACAATCATTAACGATCATCTTTCCCATACCCAAGTTAGATTTGAATATGATACCCTAGCAGAAATGTCTCTTCCCATAACCATTACCAATATAGCTCCAACGCATATTCCGGCAGGTTCAGGCAATACTGTTGTGAGCGGACAATTGAATGGACTTCGTCCCGGGAAAAAATATTATGCAAGAGGAATTGCCAACAATCTAATCGGCACTACAATAAGTGACACCATTGAATTTACAACGATCACTACTACTCCTGATATTTTAACTGATACAATTTTTAGAAGCGACTTTCATGCTCTTACTGCTTCCGGGAAACTAATCTCTGATAATGGCTCAGCAATTGTAGAAACAGGTTTTTGTTGGGCAATCAATGATACGCCGAAAATCAACAATAATCGTTTACCTGTTACCATGATCGATTCTATATGGAGTATTACCATCAGAGATCTTCCATTAAATATCTCCATTTTGATTCGTCCTTATGCCCAAAATGAAAAAGGGATTTCATATGGTATTCCATTCAACTTTCGTACACCTGTTTCTATTCAATCATTTACCTCAGCACTCATACATAGCAATAAGGATACTTTATTGTATGAATTACTGCTTCGTAAGCCCGTAGACTCAATTACTACGCAACATTTTACAGTTCAAAGCATCCCTGAAAATGGAGCATCGATTACAGGACTGGAAAGAAAAAATGATTCCACTTATATCCTAAAAATGTATTCGGGGCATTCAGATGCAACCCTACAACCTGTATTACATCGAAATGCAAAACAATCACCACCAATACATCCCTCCTTGTTTAAAGGAACTAAAACAGTATTTGACAAAACCCCACCTGAAATAGTAAAAGTCATCATACCTGATCGCTCCTATAAATTAAAGGATACTATTCCGGTAACTATTTTTACAAAACCAGATCATTCATCGTTCAAATTATTGGAAGGTAATTTATCAGGCTATCCAATTTCAGAATGGCATAAACAAAATGATAGCGTATACCAAGCTATCTGTATCATATCGCCAGGGGGTTATGAAATTGATGCAACTGCAGCACATCGTATTGCACTTCAAATACAAGACAGTGCAAATAATATTAACCCTGTTTCTACTTTTATGATCATACAAAACAATGATGCCATTGATCTAACAAGACCTCTGGTTAAATCATTGATACTTCCTGAAAGAAAAAAATTTAAAGCAGGTGATACTTTATCCTTTGTCTTAGCGTTTAATGAAAAAATTCAATGCGATACAATAAAGGGTAAGCCTGTATTATCTGTTACCATTGGAACACGTATTCGTAATCCTGCGTTTAATAGTTCAACAGCTACCAGTATACAATTCAATTATGTGATTCAACCTGACGAATTTGATGCTGATGGTATTAGATTAGCCAATACCATTAACCTAAACAATAGCATTATTCAGGATCAGGCAGGTAATCTTTTATTAAATAATATTCCTTCTGCCGGCATTATAACAGACATATTTATAGATGCTGTGTTACCTGAAATCATAGGTGTAAATACCCCGGCTGCAAAACTGTATGGCTTGAATGACACATTACGATTCCAAGTATTTTTTTCTAAACCTGTCCAGCTTTCTACACTAACATTTCCTTTCCTTGAGACTGTAATCGGAAATACGACTTATAAAATTTCTTATAGCCATGGCAGTCCTAGTAATAGATTCATTTTCCAACTCCCCATCCAAAAAGGGATGTTAGATAAAAATGGGATTAGTCTGTCAAACCAAATTTTTCTTTCAGATTCAATCATAGATGATATTGGCAATCCCATTAAACCACTTCTTAAAAATATTGGAGCATTAAGCAGTATTCATATTGATGCCATTATGCCCTTATGGATGGATAGTACAATAACAATGATTCCAGTATGTAAAAAAGGAGAGATCTTTTTAGACAAGTTATTACAAGTCTATGATGAAGAAAAATCAGGAGGACTACAATGGAATATAATTGAAAGCCCAATACATGGTTTCATAAATGGATTTCCATTCAGTAGTAAGTTAACAACAAATATTCATGAACCTAAAAATCTGGTTTACCGAAATACTGATGATACGGTATTCAAAGACTCATGCAGAATAGAGGTTACAGATGGAGTGAACCGTATTCACAAACAAATAATATTTGAATTCTTTCCGGCTATCAGTAATAACAACCTATCTAAAAATCAAATAATTTGTGCAGGAACCATACCGGAAGTAATCAAAGGGGAAATTCCTTCGGGTGGAAATGAAACATATACTTATTACTGGCAAAGATCAACTCAAATTACACAACCGATATTTCAAACAGTCCCGTCAAATAATCATCCTTCATTACAACCCGGGAATCTTCAACATACTACTTTGTTTAGAAGAATTGTACAATCCGCTGGATGTACAGATACTTCACAAAATATTTTGATTGAGGTAAAAACAAAAGGTTTATGGCTAGGCAAACAAAATAATAGTTGGCATACCGGTAGTAATTGGTGTGGTGCCGTAGTTCCGGATCATCAAACGGATGTTATCATACAAACCAGTCATCAACCTGTTTTCATCACTGATAGTGCATTTTGCAGATCATTGCAATTACTTGAAAAAAGCCGTTTGATATTATCAGGTATTTTGAGTTATGAACATACTATTATTGGACAATATGCCATACGATCTGTCAATGGGACACTTGTAGCAATGGGAAAAAATTTACAGTATTTACCCACTCAATCTTTTGAAAACAATCAATTAGATCATTTGATTGTAAAGGGAAATGAATTGGTATTATCAGATTCTTTATACCTAAACCAATCACTACAATTAATCAAAGGGAAATTTCATACGCAAGATTTATTGGTGTTGAATTCAAATGCTATTATTCTACCAAATGCAGCAGGTACACAACTAATCGGCAAAATCAAAAAGAAATTTACCTTGCAGAATAACTGGATAACACACCCTTTTAAAGAAAATATTCTTGCCCTCAACAGTTCTTCTCAGTATACACCATCAACAAAGTCCTATGCGATATTCAATAATCTTGAAAATGATAAGTTCGAGCCTTATAGCTTGATGGTACAAAATTATTTTCGTAGTAAAAAACTTGTTGATTGGAGAATTCTTGAACAAGAAAATAACCTATCGCAATATTTATGGAATAGATCATCCGGTATAAGCTTATTTAAACCATTTGACAAAAAAGTACGAACAACGATACAGTTGTTTGGACACCCTATTATCGGTGATGAAGAAATGATATTCCCAACTGTACAAGACACACAATACTATCTGACCGGGAATCCTTATATAGCACCCATACTTTCAAAAAATATCTCGCGCAGTCATCATATCGGTCATTATTTCTGGGTATGGGATAGTAGTTTGGCTGGGACAGGCGGATTTTCGGCAAAAGCTTTTGATGCGAATGCTGTGATTGAACCTTTGCATGGATTCATAATCAAGACCAACCCGGGAAGGGATGCTTCAATCAGATTTTCAGAACAAGCAAAACTCACAGTGCCATTACCCGATAGTATCAATGGAATTATTGAGAACCGCTATCAAATATCACTTACCTTATATCAGGATCGGGTACTATTGGATAAGTTTTTATTGATTGATATAGATACGGCAAGCATTCGCTTTGATGAAGATGATGCAGAAAAGTTATTCAACCAATATTACAATCTGTATAGTTTAAGTTTTGACCAGATTCCTCTGTCAATCGACGCACGAAATATTACCCCTCAAACCTATATTCCTTTGGGCATCCAAACAAAAACACAAGGATCATATACCATTCAATTTGATCGTGTTTGGCTACCCTCGAGGATAACACTTGAATTACATGACCTATTTACCGGTAATATCACAAAAGTGAAGCAAGATAGTATAGTGCATTTTCAGATTACAACCGATACCAGTAGCTATGGAGAAAAACGTTTTGTATTAAGAGCCCCAATACCACCTGCCCCACAAGAAGAACCTATTATTTTGAAACTAGCTCCTATTCCGGCACAACACCATTTAAACGTATACTTTAAATCCTATCAACCCGGACATAGTTTTGTTTTGATTAAAAATATCTATGGACAAATACTTCGTAAACAAGTACTGGGGCAGCACCAGGAAGGGAATTTTCTAGTATCATTAAATGGGCTTTTGAATGGCGCTTACATTCTGGAAATGCATTGTGGCAACCGTTTTGTGGCCAATACGTTTATAAAGTTGTAAACAAAAAGAGGTTGTATCATAATTCTGATACAACCTCTTTTTTCAACACTCGGTAGAGAAATTTTTATATATGCAAATCTCAATCTATTCATTTAAGTCTTGAGACTTTCTCTTTCCCATACTATAGACTATGGACTAATAACCATAGGTCATGCTCTGTTAAACCTGATACATCCAACCGTGTGTATCTGCTGCTTTACCTTCACGTATGTCGTTGAGTTTTTGTTTTAATTCAGGAGCAGTTTTCCACTGATCGGTATCAAAGTGCATGACATAATCTTTATAACGTAATTCTTTAATCAAAGAAATAGTAGCTGCTGTTCCGGTTCCAAATACTTCATAGAGTATTCCGGCACGGTGTGCATCTATGAGATCTTCAATACTGATTTTTTTCTCGATCACTTCAAAGCCCATATCTTTCAATACAGTCATAGCACTGTCTCTGGTAACACCGGCTAGAATAGTACCTTCTTCTAAAGACGGAGTTACGGCAGTATTACCGATAATAAAGAATACGTTCATAGTACCCACTTCTTGCAGGTATTTATGTTCAAATGCGTCTGTCCAAAGCACTTGATCATAACCCGCTTTCTTAGCCAATGCAGTAGCCAACATACTAGCGCCATAATTACCTGCATTTTTTGAGAAGCCAACTCCACCCGGAGCAGCTCTGGTATACTTCTCTTCCACATAAATTTTCATGGGTGCGGTATAGTATGGACCTGTTGGACTCAAAATGATCATGAATTTGTATGACTCAGATGGCTTCACACCGATGATAGGATCAGATGAGAACATAAAAGGCCTGATATATAATGAATGGTCCTTCATAGAGGGTACCCAATTCTTATCTAAATCAATCAGCATGCGCATACCTTCCATAAAAATCTCTTCTGGTACCACAGGCATTTGCATACGCTCTGCTGAAATATTGAAACGCTTAAAATTATCTTGGGGACGGAAAATGGCAACATTACCGTCTTTGTCTTTGTAAGCTTTAATCCCTTCAAAGATGGCCTGACCATAATGAAGTGCAGCTACTGAAGGTTCTAATAACAGCGGTTGATAAGGCTTGATCTCAACATTTTTCCACTCGCCATTCTCATAATCAGCTTCCAGCATATGATCAGTAAAATATTTCCCAAAAGGAATATTTTCCAAGGTCATATCCAGTAACTTACTGGTCTCAACTTTCGTGATGTTTATGTCTAGTGCTGCTGTCATAATTCTATATTTGGCGCAAAGAAACGAAAAAAAAGAAAACTAACAACTGTTAATATTTATACAATGACCGAAACGAATCAAGCGATACTGCCCGATTTCTTGTTACCTGACCTTTATAAAAATCATTTGGTCATTGTAAATGAACCAACTTTCAATAATAAAATTGAGAAAAAAACAGTTGAAACAGATCCAAAAAAGCGGGAATTTTTGGGGAACAATGGCAAAAAAATTACCATTTTATTATCAGATCAAGAAGCTGTTTTTGTAAATGATCAGGCTTTACAATTTTTATCTAACATACTTACTGCCTGTAAATTAAATATAGGTGATGTGGCAATTGTGAACCTTGCGAATAATCAGCTTTCGTATCCTGCTATTAAACAATGGCTGACACCGAAGTATATCATCCTTTTTGACGTGGAAGCCACATCGATTCAAATGCCATTCAGATTACCTTTTTTTCAGGTTCAGGCATATGATCAATGTTCTATTTTGTTTGCACCAGCCCTACATATGATGATGGGTGATAGTAGAGAAGCCAAGCTGGAAAAAAGTAAACTTTGGCTAAGTCTAAAAAATATGTTCAACCTATAGTATGCACACACTTGTTTTTGCAACGAATAACCAACATAAAGTAAGCGAGATCAATACGATTATCGGAGAAAATATCCGTGTCATTACTTTAAAAGAAGCAGGAATTGATATTGATATACCTGAACCATATGATACATTGGAAGCCAATGCCACCGAAAAATCGACTGTCATTCATCATATGACCGGCAAAAACGTTTTTAGTGAAGATACCGGACTTGAAGTAAATGCTTTACATGGAGAACCTGGCGTAAAGAGTGCCAGGTATGCAGGTGAAGAAAAAAATTTTCAAGCCAATATTGATAAGCTATTATTAAAGCTTGGCGATAATACACAAAGATCAGCTCGTTTCCGTACAGTGGTATCATTGATTTGGCAAGGAAAAGAATACCAATTTGAAGGTATTTGTGAAGGTCATATTACGTCGATACAAAAAGGTGATGGCGGTTTTGGATATGACCCTGTCTTTATTCCTACCGGAAGTACTAGATCCTTTGCTGAAATGAGTATAGAAGAAAAAAATCAATATAGCCATCGTAAAAAAGCAATCATTCAATTGATTGATTTTTTACAACAACAACCTTGACTATGAATCGTATCAAGATCAATTTACCTGATCAGTTTCATTTTTACACAGAAATAAAAGTCCGCATTACTGACTTGAATTATGGCGGACATGTAGGCAATGATGTTTTTCTTGCTTTGATCCATGAAGCAAGACAGCAGTTTTTAATGAAATATGGATATACTGAGCTTTCTTTTGAAGGAATAGGACTGATTATGGTTGATGCCATATTGGAATACAAAAAAGAACTCAATTATGGTGATACGGTAAGAATTTCAGTTTGTGCTGCAGATTTTGATAAGTTAGGTTTTGATTTATTTTACAACATTGAACTGATACAAACAGATGGTCTTATTGTAGCGGGGAAAGCGAAGACAGGCATGATTTGTTACGATTATACTGCTAAAAAGAAAACCACAATACCGGAAAAGGCTTTACACAAATTGCAGTATGGTTAAGTAAATACCAATATTATATCACTGCTCATAATGTTTAATAATTGTTCAACAGAATGAATAAGCGATCCTAAGCAATGGAATTGGAAATACATTTATTTGTTTACCTCATTCCAAATACGCCAACTTTCTTCCGCTTGTATAATAAGCATCTCATCCCCATTCTGAATGGTTGCTTTTTGTGCTGCTGATTTTTGAAGGAATAATGTGTCAGCAGGATTGTATATCAAATCAAAACAATGATGCTTTGAAGTCAACCACTCATAAGGTAATGGCGGACAATCATTCACCAAAGGATACATACCAAGGGGCGTAGTATTGATAATGAGTGTATGCTGTTCTATGATTCGCTGATCAATGTCTGCATAAGTAATACCATTTTTTACTTTTTGCCTGGATACATATTGATAATGAATACCCAGTTCTTGCATTGTGTAAGCTACAGCCATAGCAGCACCACCGGTTCCCAAAATCAATGCTGCTGTATGTTCAGGTCTCAGAAAGGGACGTAGAGATTTCTCGAACCCAATGACATCTGTATTAAATCCATAGAGTTTCCCTTCCACTATTTTAATGCAATTACAAGCACCGATTAATTTAACCGCAGTTGATGATTCATCCAAGTAAGTCAGTACCTCTTTTTTATAAGGAATGGTAACATTTAGTCCCCGAAGATCCTTATTGTTTGCAAGTATGTCTTTTAAAAGAGCAATGGAATTGATTGGAAAGTTCTCATACAGATGATTAGCTAATCCTTCTTTCAAAAACTTTTCGGAGAAATACTTTTGAGAGAAAGAATGTGTCAGTGGGTAACCAATGAGACCATAACGTTCCATGGATCAAAGCTTATTCAAATACAATTCAAAAGTATCACCACGTAAGCCGATACGCATTGCTTCCAATGCAAGAATTTCATGAGGTGCTATATTCCCTAGGTTGACATTACAACCTATTAATTCCAAAAAATATAGTTGTTGTGCTTTTTGTGGCGCTTCCCAGATGATTTTCTCTTCAGGTATCTGTGTTAAAATTTCTTGTACCAGTCCTTCTCTGACTTCTCCACTACCTCTATAGATACCAACATTACCGGCTTCTCTTGCTTCCGCAATCACATAAGATGATCCTGCTTCCAATTCAGCACGCATTAATTCAATCCATTTGTAGGGAGGAATGATATGGGCAGCATCTTTACTTCCCACTTCACTTAACACAGTACCATGCTGTGTAAGTTTTTCAATATACCCACATTTTTCAGCATGTGGAATGCTGATAGACCCATCACTTACTTCCATATAGTTGATGCCATAGTCTTTACAAACACTGATATAATCTTCAAATTGATTGCGGATTAGAAAAGCCTCAAAAAGAGTACCCCCAAAATAAATGGGCATATTATAGGAATGGTACACTTCAATTTTCTCACGGAGATTGGGTGTAACAAAGGAAGTACCAAATCCTAATTTCACAATATCCACATGGGGCCTACCTACACTCATGAAATTATGCACTTCATTAATGCTAAGCCCTTTGTCCATGACCATAGTTAAGCCTGATGTACGTGGTTGTTCTGTTCTTACAGGTATCTGAGAAAGATTAAAATTCATGAGGGTTATTTTTTCGCACGCAAAAATAAGCTAAACAGCCCATTTAAGCATTCCTAAATGAATGAGAAGCAGATTAGCCTTCTTATATTTTTTTCCCCTTTTTATAACGGGCTACCAAATCCACAACCTGATTGTTTTGCAAAATCGAAGGGTTGAGTTCAATAAACTTCTTTAATGAACGCGGTGCTTTTTCCATAGCTGCTTCCAGTTTAAGTAGTCCTTCTTTGGACTTGCCCAACATAAATAACATAGCACTATGGTAAAACAAAAAGATGGGTTTATCATCTGTAGCTTTAGCAGCCGCAATACACTGCTCAATAGCTTCTTCATGAAAACCTGCTTTAATGAGGCATCGAATCAAAGCTTCCCAACCCGCCACATTTTTGGTTTTCTGACGAACAACGGTGCCGAAATATTGAATAGCATCTTTAAACTGGTTCAAATTCATTTTACATTCGCCCATGGCCAAATTATACTCCGGTATGGAACGATGTATGCGCATGGCCAATTCTAGTTGTTTCACTGCACTTTGCCACTGTTCTTCCAGCATATAAGTTACTGCTATCTTGTAATGTAGTTTACTATCATCCGGATTCAAATGAACTGCTTTTTTATAATGAAACCTAGCCTGCGCATAATTTCCCATTCTGTGATAACAATGTCCGATAGCTTCATAGATGACATCTTCCGGGCGTGTTAATTCCAATACCTTCTCCAATACATCAATTGCTTCTTTATACTTACGTAAACGTAAGTACGCATCGCCCATATTACGATAAGCATAATCAAATTTTTCATCAATAGCTACGGCATATTGATATGCATCAATGGCTTTTTCATACAATTTTAGACCCTGATAAGCGGCTGCTAGATTGAACCATGCCAATTCACTGAAAGGTTGCTCTTCAATAATCTGCTGGTGCAAACGGATACTTTCTTCGTTACGTCCTGTGAAATCAGTCCAAAAACAAATCTTGTATAAAGCTTCTTCATTGGAAGGATCTTCTTCCAAAATCAGTTTCAAACAGTCAAAAACCTTGTCAAATTCTTCATAATCGTCGTATACATCCGCTAATTCGAACAATAAATCCAGTCGCTCCTCCCCTTCAAACATGCTCAATGCTGCTTCCAATAATTCCACAGCCTTTGGTTGAAGGTCAAGAGCCAGATAAGCATCTGTTTTTAAAATATAAAGGTTGATATCGCTGCTATCGTACAATTCAGCGTTTTCTAATACATCCAATGCCTCTCGGTATTTACGAGATGCCAGTAATAAATCAGCCTTTTTGATCATTAACTGAGAAGAATAAGGATACTGCTCCAATCCAATATCGGCTGCTTCAAGCGCTTCATTGATATCATCTTTTTCATCGTAATAATCTATAATACGTTCAAAAGCATCTTCTTCAATAAAACTGTGGTGGCGACCTTGTTTGAGATTCTGGTACTGTTGGAGGAGTTCTTTGAGGGCTTCTCTGTCTTCGCGGTACGGATTTTCTCTCATCTTCAATGGGTTTACCTAAAATAGACTTAAAAAACCTTTTTTCCAAGTTTCCCGTAACTTTTTTTATCCAGAAACGTTAACTTAATAGAATGATAATTGTGTTTTTATTTAACAAAACAGTACCTTTGTCCAAATGCTAGTTCGTAAACATATCAAAAAAATAGCTTTTGTAACCCTATTTATCGTAGGTGTGCAACTAGCTTTTGCTGCGTTTACCC
>JACVCQ010000045.1 GCA_016741945.1 Chitinophagaceae bacterium | reverse complement strand
GAATGATGCCTTGAGAGATTTTAATGTGAGTGTTTAGTATATAGCCAATAGCAAATGGGTAATAGCATATTGAAGTATAGATTTGCTATCAACCATATGCTGTAACCCATTTGCAAAAAGAGTGAATCCACCATCATCAAAAATCAATACCCTCGGCTTTTTGATCACCATCGGTGGTGCTATCTTCTTTTCTACCAAAGCCATTTTTGTAAAGTTGGCTTTTCAGGATACCAAAGTGGATGCAGTGACTTTGTTGTGTTTGCGAATGCTCTTTTCGCTTCCATTTTATATCGGAGCTGTATGGATCGCACATAGAAAAGAGGGCGTTGTTACACTTACCCGAAAGCAATGGTTATGGGTGTTGATCATGGGGATATTCGGCTATTACTTCAGTAGCTTATTTGATTTCATCGGACTACAATATGTATCAGCCGGCTTAGAGCGATTGATCCTTTTTCTATACCCAACATTCGCAGTGCTGATCAATACTTTTTACTTCAAAACAAAGCTGAGTCGCATACAGGTATTGGCATTGCTATTAACATACATAGGCATAGGAACTGCATATTGGGGTGAGATCAGATCAGCACATTATGGACCACAATTCTTCTATGGGTCATTCATGATCTTTTTATGTGCGGTCACTTATTCATTTTATCTGGTGGGTACAGGTCGACTTGTACATGCAGTTGGCGCTACTAGGTATACAGCTTATGCTATGTTGGCTGCCAGTGCTGGGATTTTTATCCATTTCTTGGTTACACATCCTATTCAGAATATTGTTATGACTTCATCATTGGCAGGTTATGGAATTGCACTTGCCATTATTGCTACCGTTTTACCTTCATTTATGATGAGTGTTGGTATGAAAAAAATAGGCAGTAATAATGTGGCCATTATTGCAAGCATTGGTCCTGTGTCTACCATTTTACAAGCACATTTTTTCTTAGGTGAAACCATCATACCTGAACAAATATTAGGTACTGCATTGGTAATTTTAGGAGTGATATTTATCGGATGGCAATCAAAAATTGCTACTGAACCCAGTTGATCTTCCTTACTTTTTACCGACATTTTTCTGCCACTTACCGCCCCTTCAACTCTTATTACCTATTTCTACTTTTAAAAGGATGATAGCAGCATTAGTTTCGTGTTAAATAAAAATGATATGAAAAATAATAGTTACGATATTAGAAACTATAATGACAGATTTTTTACAGGTGTTGTACTCATCATCGTAGGCGGGGCTATTCTATTGAAAAGACTAGGTGTTCCAATTCCCGGTTGGCTTTATGACTGGTCAGCAATAATGATCTTGATTGGTTTGATCTCAGGTATCAAAGTAAGATTCAAAGGTGTATCATGGATCATCATTACTGCAATAGGTGTATTTTTTATGCTTGATGAGTTAGTAAAAGATATGAATATCCGCCCGTACATCTGGCCCGTACTTATTATAGGCATTGGACTCATTTTGTTATTCAGACCTAAAAGAAAAACCATCAATATTCAGGATACAGAAGAAGGTTTACCCCCTGCCATAATTGAAACGAAGCCTTATGATACAGAAGTAAATATTGCAATTGATGATTATATCGATTGTACCTCTGTTTTTGGAGAAGTAAAAAAGATGGTTACATCAAAAAGTTTTAAAGGGGGAGAAATAGTATGTTTCATGGGAGGTTCTCAAATCAATCTTTCGCAGGCGGACATACATGGCCCTGTTTTTTTGGAAGTGACCATTGTATTTGGTGGCACCAAGCTGGTTGTACCTCCTAACTGGGAGGTGAGATCAGAATCTGTTGCGGTATTTGCGGGTATTGAGGACAAAAGAAATGTACTTCCGGGTAGCAGATTTGACCCTAATAAAGTATTAATCATTAAAGGCACTTCAGTATTTGGCGGCATTGAGATCAAAAGTTTCTAACCTAACCTACTTCAATCATGGAATGGTATCTTGCCAAACTCATTTATCGTTTTCAGCCAAAAATGGCCAATGATATGGTTCATTTTGAAGAACAGATCAGAATTTTGGAAGCTGAAGATGAATTACATGCTTTTCATAAAGCGCAACAAATAGGCAGTCGGGAAGAGTCGTATCTGGAAAAAGGGGGCAAGAATCTTATATGCTGGCATTTTATGGATGTAACAGAACTTTTAAAGTTACACAGTATGATGGATGGTGCTGAGATACTTTCCCAGTCATTCAAAACAACAGAACCGGAATTGTATCAGAAGGATATCAGGTTAAAAGCAGGATATTTGTTGACAAACTGTACTGAACAATTTCTTCAATCCAGATAATGCATGGTAACATCCATCACAAAGGGGCGTAGTTTTTACCTGGCTTTTACTTCCTGGTGGGTAGTATGGACTGTTATTCACATATGGGTGTTAGATGAATACCAAATCAAGTTTTTATCGGCTTTAACTGATGCGTTTATATCCAATTTTTTATTGGCATCCTTTTGTTTATTGGTAGTAAATAACATGCAATACTATCTTCCCAGAAAAGAAAGATATTGGTACATTCTAATAGTGAGCCTGGTATTGAGCAGTATATACCTTTTTATGAGCAGAATAATACTGCGGTTCTTTTTTAAAGAAGATGACTTGTATTTGAACTTACTAAGACAATCATTCTATATCAGGTATATCACTGGATTCTTGATGATTGGTTGTATGTCAATGATCAGTTTATTATGGTATACCCTTAAAGAACAACAAGAGAATGAGCAAAGAAAAGAAGAAGCAGAAAAAATTGCAAAAGATGCAGAGTTATTAAAACTCAGGCAACAATTACAACCTCACTTTTTATTTAATAGCTTGAATTCAATTAGTGCACTTGCAGGTACACAGCCCGAAAAGGCTAGACATATGATTCAGCAATTATCAGATTTTTTAAGAGGCACATTAAAAAAGGAAGAGCATCAATTGGTGAGTTTACGTGAAGAGATACATCACTTACAATTGTACCTAGATATTGAAAAAGTACGTTTCGGTCATCGCTTGCAAACAGTTTTAGAAATCGATGAAAAAGCATCTGATATGCTGATACCAGTTTTATTATTGCAGCCAGTTGTAGAGAATGCGATTAAATTTGGATTGTATGATACTACAGAAGAGGTATTGATACGCATCAAAGCAGGGGTAAGCAATGATCAACTATTAGAAATACTGATACAAAATCCATTTGATCCTTTAACAACGATTCATACACACGGAACCGGTTTTGGACTAGCGTCTATTACCAGAAGACTATACCTGATGTATGCGCGCCAGGATCTGATTAAAACAGAGAAAAAAGAACAATTATTTTCAACCTATATCTTTATCCCACAGTTGAATCATGAAAGTAATCATCATTGATGACGAACCGCTGGCAAGAGGTATCGTAAAAGAATATTTACAGTTATATCCCGAGCTTCAAGTCGTACAGGAATGTGGAGACGGATTTGAAGGGCTAAAAGCCATCCAACAATATCAGCCAGATTTAGTGATCCTAGATATTCAGATGCCAAAAATTAATGGCTTTGAAATGCTGGAATTGATCGAAAATCCACCTGCAATTATTTTCGCAACTGCATTTGAAGAATTTGCAATCAAAGCATTTGAAACGCATGCAGTAGATTATCTTTTGAAACCATTTAGTAAAGAAAGATTTCAAAAAGCCATTGAGAAATGGAAACAATCTGAAATGGGAAGCCATCGGAACTCAACAAATGAACTAATAGCATCAGCCGCTATATCTCCTCAACAACAGCATCGTATTGTGCTAAAAGATAATGGTAAAATTAAAATCATACCCACTCAACATGTACAATATTTTGAAGCTGCCGATGATTATGTAAAGATCCATACTGCTGAAGGTGCATTTCTAAAAAATAAAACCATGCAATTTTTTGAGCAAAAAATGGATACGGGTAATTTTGTAAGAATACATCGCTCTTATCTGGTGAATATACATCTGATTAGTAGAATAGAACCGTATGAAAAGGATGGCTATCTTGCTATCCTGAGCATTGGTATTAGATTACCGGTAAGTAAGACAGGCTATGCAAAACTGAAAAATGTGTTGGGTATTTAATCTAATTATTAGTTAGATCTGCTTTTGAGAGCAAACTTATCAGCTGTTTCAATGATGATATCGGGAATACTAGAGAAATCTTTGGCTTTATCGAGGAAATAATCAGCTCCAGCTTGCATACATTCATTTCTATAGCCAGACAATGTATTATTGGTAAGTATCACTACAACAGGGTCAATAGATTTGTTACTCCGGATGTCTTTCAACATCTGTAACCCATTTTTACCGGGTAAATTAATATCCAAAAAAATCAATGAAGGATTATAGTCTTCTATCCAACGATCCGCTTCTTCTGCACTAGTAGCTGTTCTAATTTCATGAATTTGTTGCATGCCTGTTAGTAAATGCTGAACGCGTTGCAGAATAAATTCTGAATCGTCCACCAGCAGTATTTTCAGCATATTCCCTATCATAACAGATATAGACATCGGTCTAAAAATTTTAAAGAGCTTTGCAGGAAAATACCTGCAAAGCTCATACAGCTTGAAGCTGTAAGGTTTTTCCAGGACAATAATTTCTTGTCAACCGAAATAGATGACGATTTTGGATTTTAGTAAGGATAGAGGGATTTTAAAAAGACAATCGGCTACTGGTGGGGGAAGCTCGATGGTACAAAGTACCAATAACTAATTCAGTTATCCAATACTATAAATCATGAAATCATTGTAGTGATACCACTACAAAAAGCTGACCATTTCACGTTATACGATATTGTTCTGAATAGCATATTTCACCAATTCAGC
This sequence comes from Chitinophagaceae bacterium, assembly GCA_016741945.1. Taxonomy (GTDB): domain Bacteria; phylum Bacteroidota; class Bacteroidia; order Chitinophagales; family Chitinophagaceae; genus Sediminibacterium. The sequence continues at coordinate 6,146 of JACVCQ010000045.1, read as the reverse complement.
GTTATTATGCAGCTTCATTTTATCCATGATCCTTGCCCGGTAAGTACTGATGGTATTGACATTCAAGGATAGTATTTCTCCAATCTCAGAAATACTTTTTCCCATAACAATCATTTTAAATACTTCGAATTCTCGATCCGAAAGTTGTTCATGGGGAGCGCGCTGGTCTTTTTGTTCCAATGAACCTGCAAGTACCTCTGCAACTTCGCTGGTAATGTATTTACGCCCACTGAGAATTTGCTGAACTGCTTTTACCAATTCATAAGGTGCACTTTCTTTGGTAAGATACCCCGATGCTCCTGCTTTAATGGCTCTTACCGCATATTGCTCAGGTGTATGCATACTTAACATCAAAACAGGTGTATTAGGAGCGTGTTCTTTGATTTGTTTGAGAATTTCAATACCGGAATAACCGGGCATACTGATATCAGAAATGATGATATCCCATTTTTCGCTGATTGCTTTTTTAAAAAGATCTGCAGAATCGGCAACATCTTGCACTTCAGCCAAAGGCATGGCTTCCATCAGTATCTTCCGCAACCCTTCTCTGATTAGACTATGATCATCTGCAATCAAAATTCTCATGGATATTTCCTTTTCAGTAAGTAATGGTTAATCTGTATATTAAAAATACACTTCTATTCTTTCTATACACGGAATATTGAATGAGATTATTGTTTTGACCTACATAAATATTTTACTCCCATTCAATATAAATCATCAAAACAATGACTTAGGTATCGACCATTTTAAAAACCAGCTGATTGTATAAGAAAAATACTTCTTTTTTAAGAACAAAAGAAATTTTGTAGACTACAAAAAAAGAGAGTGGGGCAACTGATTGCCCCACTCTCTGGTCTTTACAACAAGGTATAGGATTAATATGCTAAAGGAAATTGGATCGAAAGAAAAATGTAATAAGGGATTATTACATTTTTTTGGTTTTTAGGATATCAGCGAAACAATTCTTCCGAATCATTTACTTAGTGCAAGATACATAGGTCATAGACGTATTAGTGTGTTTATTTCACTGATTTATGTCGTTTAAAACACTGAATTTTTATTAGACTTTTGATACAGGATCCTTTAAAAATAGTTATAATAGATTTAATATCAATTAATTATGAAGAATACAGTATTAATATTTGAAAAAAATGAAATTTATATTTAAAAACTAAGTACAGGAATCTACAATTGTTTTGATCTTAGATTCATCCAAAGGCTTGGAAAAAATATCCTTTACGATTGCATATGTTTTGGCTTTGTCGATATCCTCATAATAGACTGAAGAGGTGAACATAATAATATGGATCTTTTCAAAAGCGGGTCTTTTTAGTTTTTCAAATTCAGCCAGAAACTCCCATCCATCCATGACCGGCATGTTGATGTCTAATAAAATAATATCCGGTAATTGCTCCGGTTGATCGGCTCGGGAACGTAAAAAATCGATGGCTTCCTGACCATTCAAGGCCATGTCAATTTTGGGAGCAGGCAAATAGATGCTCAACATTTCCCTGCTCAGAAAGTTGGTCACATCATCATCATCTACCAGCAAAATATGATGAGCAGGTTTACTCATAGGATAATTTTTTTTTCTTCAAGAATACATGAAACAAACAGCCCTTATTCACCATACTTTCAACAGCTATTTTTCCTTCTAATGCTTCAATCTGGTTTTTAATAATGTATAATCCCAAGCCTTTCCCGTCTTTATTGTCATGAAAACGCTGATATAATCCAAATATTTTGTTACCGTATTTTTCTAAGTCAATACCCATGCCATTATCTTTTACATATAGTATAATATATTCTCCGTCTTCCTCAGTACTTACTGTAATTTCAGGGGCTATATCCGGTTTACGGTATTTGATGGCATTTGTCAATAAATTCAATAAAATACTGTGTAATACTTTTCTAGAAAAAAAGATGGAAGATGCTTTCGAGAAATCAACATGAATAACCACTTCTTTTAATCGTATATCTTCTGAAATCAATTCCACAACTTTATGTAACTCTTGATCGAAATACAAGACCTCATCTTTCTCCACCATATTTGCACGAGATGACAAGATTTCATTCAAATCATTGAGTGTTGCGTGTAATCGTTCAACACTTAATTCCATTTTTTCAAGCAATACATGGTTTCTTTCTGATAAATGTTCTTTATCAAACAAACTCAACAAACTAATAAGATTGGCTACCGGAGCTCGTAAATTATGAGAAGTGATATAGGCAAATTGTTGTAACTCACGGTTACTGTGCATGAGTTCCTGTGACAATTGCCTTAATTCGATTTCTTTTTGTTTGATATCATCAATATCCAAATGAATCCCAGATAACCGAATAGCCCTTCCTGTTTCATCCCGCATACTGGCTTTACTCATAGTAAGTATCCATTTCCATCTTCGATCTTTTGTACGCATTCGGATCATTGCCTGATATACTTCACTCTTTCCCTCCAAATGATCGTTCAGCAACTGCATTAAACCTGACTTTTCATTAGGATGCAGTAGCTGTTCAAAAGTAGAAAAATGATCTGCTATCTCTTTGGGTTCATACCCCAGCATCAGTTTCCATTGATCATTAAAATATACATTATCGTTTGTAATGTCCCAATCCCATATGCCTAATCCGGCGGCCACAGTAGCCATTTCCAGCCGCTGTTCACTAATACTCAATAAATTTTGTGCATGGGCTCTTTCAATTATTTCTGCCTCTAACTGTTCTGTTCTTTTTTTAACAGCTTTACGCAGAGAGAACCCATACAAAACCGATATGAGTAATAAAGAAAGAACGATGATAGAAATATAAACAGCATTTTTGAAAAACTTGGAGCTGACTTTTTGAGTACCGTCATATAAAAATCCTGTGAGGTCGGGTGCATTTTTAATTAAACCTAGCCGACTATGCACCTCAACAATATGTCGCCATCGACCTTCATTCATATGACCGATCTCAACAAGATCCGGCAATATTAATTTGCGCATGGCTTCTGCTTCGACCAATAAATCATCTTTGGTAACCCCTCTTTCTTTCACTCCCGGCAATGTGAGAATATAATCTGCAATTTCATTGGTATGATTCATGGCATACACCCAGCCTCTGAAACTCGCCTCCGTAAATTTTTGAACCAACTGTGGTTGTGATTCGGCCATTTTTTTTTGGGTAAATAATACATCGCCATAAAAATCAATCCCATAATTGATGGGTAGTATGTAGGATGGTTCAACTCCCCGTTTTCGAAGTTGGTTGACTTCTACTGAAATATAAGCTGTAATGGCATCTGCTTTATCTTCTATCAGGTCTGTATTGTTCCAACTATGTGATAATATTTTCAATGAATCGGGAGAGATCCCTTCGCGAAGAAATACAGCTTTTAATTCTGTCCACCCCTGATCTGGCGAAGCCATTAACCGCTTACCAATTAAATCGGAAGGAACATGGATTTTTTTCTCTTTAAGCGATAAGATGGTGTAGGGAGAATGCTGAAAGATTGCACCTAAAGCTACCAGGGGTTTCCCATGGGCATATTCAACTACCAAATCAGAGCCGGTAATACCAAAATCAGCTTCGTTACTTAAGACTTGTGGTACGGGTGCATGTGTAGGATCTCCCGGCATCAGTTTTACCTTAAGACCCGACTCTTCATAATATCCTTTTTTTTCTGCCGCATAATATCCTGCAAATTGAAACTGATGCCACCATTTTAATTGAACACGAACAGAATCATCTGCTGCGAATGATTGTGCATTACTGAGGAGCATCAGTAAAAAAATGATTCCTCGTTTACAAAGGGTAAGTCTTCCTTCTAACACTTTCATCGTATTACTCACTCAATATAGTTTTTTTTGTCCAGCCAGATCTTCAAAAATTAGAGAACACATGAATCGATTACAGTGAAGGGCAATAAAAAAGAGACAATGTTGATTGTCTCTTTTGTGCCCAGGACTGGATTCGAACCAGCACACCCGTGAAGGCGCTGCGACCTGAACACAGTGCGTCTACCAATTTCGCCACCTGGGCAGGTGTATTTCAGCCACAGAGCTGATGTTTCAGGGCTGCAAATATAATGGCAAAGCGACCTTTCTGCCAAAGTAAATTTTACATAGTCAGGTGAATTTGCTAAAGCACCATTAAGCTACAACCTCTGATATCACTATGATCTAATCGACCCCATACTTCAAACCGACCATCGTCAAATACGCATCCCACATCTTCTGTAGTAATAAAGGAACAACTGTATACATTAGCCAAATCAATCAATTGAAGCACCCCCTTCCCTATTTGACCTGTTCCTAAGGGGTCTTCTTCATCTCTGGCCATTACTTTTAACCAAGGCGGACATTCAAAAATCCCATCACCTTTTGAATATGCCTGGCTGAGTAATTCTGTCATTCCATACTCAGAATGTATATGAGAAACCCCCAATTGTTGTTGAAGCAAAGCATGTACTTCTGCTCGGGTCATCTCTTTTCGTCTGCCTTTCATGCCACCTGTCTCCATCACAACGGTATTGGTTAACCGCTGTGGAAAAGCGGCTGCAAAATCTAATAACCCAAAAGTTACGCCTAACAACAATGTTTTTTGTCCGGAAGCTTCTAATGCTCGTAATGTCTGATCTAATTCATGATGATTATAGAGATAAAAACCGCTGCTGGGATGCCCTGTCATTTGAATAAGTTCTGCTGCCATCATCACCAATGAAGAGTGCTGTCTCTCAAGATAAGCCGGTAATAAGGCCAGTATACACCATTCATCAATTGAACCATAAAATTGCTCAAAACCGGTTGTAAAACTTTGTGTATACAAGTTGATATCTCTTACCCAATGCCTACTGTTTTGGGTTTGCGTAGTACCACTACTTTCGAAGAAATAAGGAGCGCTTTCTCCGGTTAACACCTTTTTCTGTTTAAAGAAAGAAACAGGCAACGATGGAATTTGTTCCGGTGTCTTAACTGTAGATAAATCTCTCCCAAGCAATGTACACCATTGATGATATACCGTATTGTATTGGTACTGGAACCGGAAGATATCCATGCACATTTCATCGAAATGGTCAACAGAAAGAGAGAAAATATTGTTAACATCGAAGGGTAATCCGGTCATCTATTGTGATGTTTTAACTAAATTTGATATGAAAGCAGTACGAATGAAGGCAAAATTATTGATAATAAGTACAATTCTGTTGGTATGGGTGGCCTGTAAGAAAGATACTTATACTACCAAACCTCAGTTGATCTTTAAGAGTGTGAACGGGACAAGTTTCGGCCCTAATTCGGCAATTATCTTTTCTATTGAATTTACGGATAAAGAAGGAGATATTCAAGATAGTATTTGGGTTCAGAAAGTAACCAGGGTAAATGGTTGTAATAACTTTAGCGATCGTGTTAAGATTCCATCATTTACTGCTACCAGCAATCTAAAAGGAACTTTCGAGATCGGCTACAGTACAGGTAGTATACCCGGCAGTAACTATACCGTTATTCCTACCTGTAATAGAACAGACACTTGTTTCTTTCGTTTCTGGGCAACTGATCTTGCGAAGAATAAAAGCGATACCGTTGTATCACCCAATATTATCATCAGAAGATGATGGCGCAGTAATGAACTGCACTGGCTGAATACATTATGGTGAAAGCATTTGAAAGATTATTCCATACTTTTTTCTTCGGTAATTATTTTTATGGCATTTGTGCTGTAGCATTATCGATAGAAGCATCTCAGCAACAAGGTTATCCACTCAATCATCCTTTTTGGTATGTTTTGCTATTTTTAGGCACTGTCATCTATTATACCATTGCTTACCTGCACGAAAAAAACAGTACCTCTATTAACCCCAGAACCATATGGTACAGAGAACATCAACGATGGATCAGGAAATCACAATGGGTACAGATTTGTATTGCAGTATTGGCAGGATGTTATTTGCTTTTTCGTTATAGATCAGGTTTTCAGGAGATGAATCACTGGCAATGGATCATCATTTTTGTATTCCCTTTGTTAGCAATTTGGTATTATGGCGATGCCATTCCTTGGCTTCAACAAACAAGCTTACGGTCAAAAGGATGGCTCAAACCCTTTGTCATTGGCTTTATTTGGGCGGGAGTGGTAAATGTATATCCTGCCCAATTTTCTCCCATTTAAAA
>JACVCQ010000044.1 GCA_016741945.1 Chitinophagaceae bacterium | reverse complement strand
CTGAATGCGATTCCTGCTAACAGAGCCATTCGCGAAAATGAAATGATTAAAACAACGCTAGTATCAGAAGCTTCAGAAACAAAACCAGAGGCCTTAATGCAACAGGTGGTTTATAGAGAGTTAGATACAGATGCTGATAGTGACAATAAAAGTTTACTGATAGGATCTGTAGAAATCAATAAAGACAAACTTCGTGGTATCTTCAGAAAAGCTACCAGTATATTCAGAAGCAAACGGACTGAAGAAGAAAGAGCCGAAATCGGCCCCTCACGACCATTAAAATAAAAGAAAAGCACATTGTATGAAACGTTTAGTAATTGTAACAGCAGGCATCCTGCTTTCAGGGAGTCTTATGGCGCAAACAGACAGTACTTCCAACACGCAAGAATCGGATACTGTAAGAGTAGGGAACTTTATTATCATCAAAAAAAATAAAGATGGTAACAGTAGTAATAGCAACAGTGTATGGAAAGACTGGGATCGTAATTTTGATATTAGAATAGAACGTAGAAACAGGGCTAAGCGTAATGTTAGTACCAACTGGTGGATCATGGATTTAGGCTTCACCAATTTTCGCGATCAAACGAATTATACCGCAGCTCAAGCAGGAGGTTATTTTAGAACACTTCGTCCGGCAGATGGCCCCGTAAATGAAAACAGTTTTAAGCTGAATACCGGTAAATCAACCAATGTAAACCTTTGGTTCTTCATGCAAAAAGTAAACGTTATCAAGCATGTAGTAAACTTGAAATATGGTTTGGGTTTAGAAATGTACAATTTCCGCTATGACTCACGATTGAGTTACAGAAAGGATCCAAATCCTTATGTATACAACGACTCTATTAGTTTTTCTAAGAATAAATTGTATGCAGGTTATTTGACTGTTCCTTTTATGATCAATATTAATACATCCCCCAATAATAAAAGAGGGTTCAGTATCAGTGCCGGTATGAGTGCAGGTTATTTGATCAGTAGTAGAAACAAACAAAAGAGTAGTGAGCGTGGTAAACAAAAATCACCCGGTGATTTCAACTTAGAACCTTTCCGTGTAGCAGCTATTGGTGAAGTAGGACTCGGCCCTATTCGTTTATATGGAAGCTATAGTTTGAATAAACTGCATAAAGATGTTACACGCGTAGAACAGTTCCCATATGCGTTTGGTATTCGATTTAGTAGATGGTAGAGAGAAGCTGTGAGCTTCGAGCCACGAGCTACTAGCTTCTAGAAGTGAATAAGGCTAAAGAATTGATGAAAATACATCATCAATTCTTTAGCCTTTTGTTTTTTAAATCGACAAAAATTAACTCTTCACCTAGAAGCTCATGGCTCGCAGCTCGTAGCTCACAGCCTTCTTTAACATAAAATTTGTTAACCAAAACTTTTGTCAATTAACCCAAGAACAACATAGTTCCATGCAGCGTAATTATAGTTTAGTAGTCGAATCAAAACCCTACGACCATGCACCCCTTTATCTATGCCACTACCTTGTTGTCAGTATGCATTGGCAGCACATCATTTAAAACACCAACATCTATCAACACTGAACATGCCACCAAAAACACGTATCGAATTTTGGTAATTAAAACGAAGTATGCGATGAAAATTTTTGATTCTACTGGTGAATGTCTGGCCACTTACCCCGTTGTTTTTGGTAATAAAGACATGGGTGATAAAATGATGCAAGGTGATAGACGAACACCGGAAGGCACTTTTAAGATTTCGTATAAAAGGAAACATGAAAAATGGAGTCGATTTCTTTTGATTGATTATCCCAATGCTGAAAGCCTTGCCAAATTCAATCAAAGAAAGGCGGCCGGAATCATCCCAGCTAACGCTCAGATCGGAGGAAGCATCGGCATACATGGAACCTGGCCCAATGAGGATTATGCTGTTGATGGATTACAAAACTGGACCGAAGGATGTATCAGCACCAAGAATAGGTATGTGGAAGAGATCTTTGATGTGCTTCCTGTGGGTACCCAGATTACTATTAGGAGGGAGAAATGAGCATTTTTGGGGCAAATCAGCTATTTTTTTAGAAAAAAGCTCATTACAGACACCCATTTGGCCCTTTCCTTCTTAAAAAGACTCTCGTGCCCGCTTTGCAGGTATTTGATCATGATTTTATCTCGGCTACCAATATTCTTGAATAATTCGTTTGTTTCATCTTCAGTAACACGCTGGTCTCCGGCACCCCATTGTAGTAAAACCGGACAATTAACCTTCTGAGCATAAACAGAAGGCTGATGAGAAAATGCCCAGCTACCCAATTCCAATCCACCCCAGAAAGTAAGTAAAGTACTTAGGGGTTCTGCCGGTAATCCCATGGTTTTCATACGGCCCTGTACCGCAAGGTGTAAAGATCCAAAAGGCATTTCGATGATCATTTTAGATGGTTTGATTCCAAACTCATCTATTGTCTTTAAGGCGGTTGCTGCACCCATCGAAATTCCCCATATAATTATATTTTTTTCACCTGTAGAAATTATATAATCGTACACCGCTTTTACGTCTCTCGATTCATAGATCCCGATCGAAGTTGCAGATCCTTCACTGTTGCCATGCGCGCGGAAGTCGGTCAACATCACATTATAACCCATTGTATGTAATTCACGTGCTTCTGCTATAATGCCACTTTTACTGCTGCCATGTCCATGAAACATAATTACAGTTCCCTTTGCTGAATCATTGGGTGCATACCAACTTTCTAGTGCAACACTATCCGTCGTTTTTAATTTTATGGTTTCATGAGGAATGTTCAATGAATCCACTACTTTACTTTTAGGGTAGCGAATACCAAAGAAAATTGCATTCATCTTTTCCCCGGCACTCATCTCTTGCGTTTTTTTTACAGGCTTAGCATCTGCATAAAAATGTGTGAACTTATAGGCGTGAAAAGCAGCGATGATATTGATTAGTACAAACAAAACAAGAAAGGTATAACCAACTCTTTTGAGCCATTTAGATAACATAAATAATATCTTTTGTTAGAAATTTATAATGGATAGAATAACCTCAAGATTTTGGTTGAATCAACATATTTTGATTCAAAAATATTCGCTTAAGGCCGCTGGGCCTCGTGCCTTTTACAGGGCTGCATTGGTCTCTGATCCCAATAAGGCCAGTCCATAGGGACTGATTAAAAAATCTGTAACGAATTTTAAAAAATCGAGTAGTCATCTACATTATTTCCTATAATACCAGAACCAAAATAAGGATGCAGTTTTTCCGGCAACTGAATATAACTTTCCTTCTGATGATTTTCCAATAAACAAGCAACAATTCTTGGTAATGCCAATGAACTTCCATTGAGTGAATGTGCTAATTGCATTTTTCCATTTTCATCTTTGTATCTGCATTTCAAACGATGGGTTTGAAAACTTTCGAAATTACTTACACTGCTCACTTCCAACCAGCGTTCCTGGGCTGCACTAAACACTTCAAAATCATAAGTGATAGCGCTCGCAAAACCCATATCACCACCACATAAACGAAGGATGCGATAGGGTAATTCTAAAGATTGTAATAGCTTTTCTACATGCAATACCATTTCTTCCAATACTGCATAACTTTTTTCGGGTTGAACAATTTGAATAATCTCTACTTTTTCAAATTGGTGCAAACGATTAAGTCCTCGTACATCTTTTCCATAACTACCAGCTTCTCTTCTAAAACAAGGAGAATAAGCCGTCATTTTTATCGGGAACTGCTCTTCTTTAATAATTACATCCCGATACACATTGGTCACTGGAACCTCTGCGGTTGGAATCATGTAAAAATCATCTTCCGGCATGTAGTACATCTGTCCTTCTTTATCGGGTAATTGGCCTGTTCCCATGGCTGAAGCTGCATTCACCATAAATGGGGGAAGGTATTCTGTATAACCTGCAGCAGTATTAAAATCTAGAAAGTATTGGATCAAAGACCTTTGCAGCTTCGCGCCTTTTCCGATATAAACAGGAAAGCCGCTTCCGGTAATTTTATTTCCTAATTCAAAATCAATCAGGTTGTATTTTTTGGTGAGATCCCAGTGCGCTTGTGCTCCTTGCGGTAAATTAGGCTTATATCCGCCTTCTCTTACCACCACATTTTCTTCTGGTGTTCTTCCTTCCGGCACTTCGGTTGCGGGTAAATTGGGTAATTGTAATAAGGTATCCAGCAAAGCCTGTTCAGTAATTGCCATCTTCTCTTTCAGTGGCTCCAATCCACTTTTTAGGCTTGCAACTTCCGCTTTCATTGCTTCTGCGGCTTCTTTATTGCCCTGTCCCATCAGTTTACCAATCTCTTTAGATGCAGCATTGATACTAGCTTGGGTAGTATCAAAATCTAATTGGATTTTCTTACGTTCATCATCTAATGCGATAATCGTATCTACCAATTCAGGTTGTTTAAAATACTTTTTAGTCAGTTTTTTCTTTACTTCCTCCGGATTCGCTCTCAGAACACTCACTTGTAACATAAGGGTCAATTTTGCGCAAAGATAAAGGCTAGCTGCTGATGAAGGATGGCTTTCAGCGTTTACCTTTGCCCTATGCAATTTATAACTGATGACCTGCAGCAGCGTTGGTGGACATTGGAAGCCCAACTGGTAGAACGTTTTGGAAAAAAACCGGATTTGGAAGCTATCCTTTTTCTGATCGGATTACAAGAAACAGGATTTATCCAAGAGAAAATATCAAAAGAACAGAAACAAGACCTCATGCATGTAGCCGTATGCACCGTTCTTGCACAAAGTGGTTATTACGCAGTTGAAGGAAAGGACGGAGATGGATGGCCTCATTTCCGTCAATTAAAAGAGTTACCCGTAATGCCATTACCCGACCAGGAGAACTTTATCAAAGACCATGTTCTCTTATATTTTCAACAGTCAGAACTTCCGAAGGAATAAATTTTTCATGTTGAGGAATTAAGCAATATTTGCAGTCGGAAGAAAATAGCAAATAGTTCATCGCATATAAACTATTTGCTATGAACTATCTGCCATACGCTAATAAAAAAACCACCATATGAATTTCCCAGCTGAACTACGTTACACCAAAGATCATGAATGGATCAAACTAGAAGGAAATGTTGCCACAATCGGCATTACTGATTTTGCCCAACACGAACTGGGTGATATAGTATATGTAGACATCAATACCGTTGGTAAAAGTCTGGCTTCTGAAGAAGTTTTTGGTACGGTAGAAGCGGTAAAAACCGTAAGTGATTTGTTTTTACCTGTTGCAGGTACCATTAATGAAGTAAACAGCTTATTGGAAAAGCAACCGGAATTGGTTAATTCAGACCCTTACGGAGATGGATGGATGATTAAAATGACGGTAAATAGTGCGGCAGATGTAGAGGCTTTAATGAATAGTGAAGCTTATGCAGCCCTTGTTGGCTAATTGATCAGGCTGTCAAAATCCATCCGAACAATTTACCCGTATATTGGTTACCTAACCTTGTACTAAACACCAACCTGCTTTTGGAAGTAGCTAAAAAATACAGCGAGTCCGAACTTGTCCGTTTGCTTCAGCAGCGGAATCAGCATGTATTTAGTTATTTGTATGACAACTACTCAGGTGCCCTTTTATCCATTATCTGCAACATTGTCAAGGATGAAGAACTTGCTAATGATGTACTCCAGGAAGTGTTTGTAAAGATTTGGCGCCAGATTGAAAGCTATGATAGTAGTAAAGGAAGATTATTTACCTGGATGTTAAATATTGCACGTAATGCGTCTATTGACACCGTTCGAAGCAAAAGCTACCAAAATAATCTTCAAAACCGTGAGTTATCGGAAGACGTATATGTATCAGCTGGTACTTCACAATTGCAAGTAGATCAAATTGGTTTACGAAAAGTGGTGCATCAGTTGAAAGAAGAACATCGTGTATTAATTGACTTGTCTTATTTCCAAGGCTTTACCCAAGACGAGATATCCAAAATGTTGGATATACCTTTGGGTACCGTGAAAACAAGGCTACGCACAGCATTAACACAATTAAGAGGCATTATTAAACCGTAAATGGATATAAAGGCATACATAGAAAGCGGAATCATTGAGAGCTATGTTTTGGGCATGGCCGATGATCATGAGCGTGCCGAGCTGGAACAGTTAAGCCGTCAATACCCTGAAATAAGGGCTGCTATTGATGCGTTTGAACTGTCGCTCGAACAAAATGCTATGGCCAATGCCATTCAACCTGCTGCACATGTAAAAGCCAATATTCTAACAGAGATCGCAGGAGAATTTTCTGATATTACTGAAGCCCGCACTACTGCTAAGCTGGTATCAATGTCTACACCTGGCACCGGCTGGTTAAGGTATGTAGCTGCTGCTGCTGTAATACTTTTAGTAGTTAGTGCTGCCACGAATGTGTATTTCTATCGTCAATTCCGCGAAGCGTCTTCCCAGTATCAGTCTTTATTGATCGAAAAATCCAGTTTATTAGCCCAAAATCAAGCTTTACAAGCGAAGGGACTGGATCTCTACCAGGGCATGCAAATCATGAGTGATCCCGCCTATACCAAAGTATCATTGCCGGGGGTAAAAGCAGATGAGAATAAGCTGGCTACTGTTTTCTGGGATAAGAAAAGCAATGATGTATACCTACTTACCAATCGTTTACCTCAAACCAGTGCCGATACCCAGTATCAATTATGGGCAATTGTAGACGGCAAACCCGTAGATGCGGGTATGGTAGATATTTGCAACGGTCTTTGCAAAATGAAAAATATCAGTAACGCTACCGCCTTTGCTATTACCTTGGAAAAACGTGGCGGTAGCCCTACGCCTAATTTGGATCAATTACAGGTATTGGGTGGTGTAAACGGATAATACTTTATGCTTATTAACCTAATCACAACAGTTTCTTACCAGGCGAAGTCTATTTTTGTGCTTCATGCATAAATAGTTCCCTGTTTTGAAAATCATCCATTTTATTCCCGCATTCATTTTCTTTATCATCAGTGTCATTTTACTCTGTTTACCAGGCACAAAGAATTTTCCGGCAGCATGGTGGTTTCAAAAAATACCTCAGCTCGATAAATTGGTGCATATTGGGCTTTTTGGGTTATTGAGCCTATTGTTTCATTGGCCCGCCATGAAAAGCAATTGGAATGATACGAAAAGAAGAGTCTGGTTTTGGGTCATTTCTTGTTCCTCCGTAGCATATGGAACCGTCATGGAATTCGTACAAAGAGAACTGATTATAAACCGATCTTTTGAAGAGGCAGATATTCTTGCAGACAGTGTGGGCGCTTTTGTTGCTTTGGCTTTTTCGTTGACTTTTTTCCTTCAACAACAGCCTGCAAAAGCTAGCTAATACATTCATTAACAGCAGTATAGACTTGGCATTATATAAAAAAATTGTCCCCTGTGGAAACAGGGGACGCAACCAAAACTAACTGCTTATGAGAAAATTGACTACTTGCTTATATTTATATAAACGCAAATTCAGTGCCAAAAGATTTCAGGAATTTGTTAATCCTTTCTAAATAGATACTTTTTCTTTCTTTACCGTTGCCTCATGCAAAGCTCTATATTATTGACAGAAGAAAATGTCAATGGTTTAACAATGATTTGTTAAAGGATTAATGACAGGATACCGTATCTATACTACGTTGAGACAGAAAAGGACTGAGATAAGGAATATTCAAATTAAGTCCTCTGATAATCAATAAAATGCCGGTTACTGCAACAATATAAGGCACAGCTTTTTGCATTTGTCGGCGAGCCTGCCAATTAATTTTAACACCCAAAAATGCCAATGCGAGCAAAGTGGGTAAGGTTCCGATGCCAAAAAATAACATGAATAAAGCAGCTCCATGAATGGTTCCGGTTGCCATTGCTCCTGTAAGTGCTATATAAACCATTCCACAGGGTAACAACCCATTGGCAAAACCCATTAATAACATACCTGATAATGTTTGTCTGTTGATGGCCCAAAACATCAATTGAGCCACTTTTTTATTCATCCAGTTATCATTATGTAATTTATGGAGAAAAAAAGTCCCTGATAACATGAGTAAAATAAGCACTCCTAAAACGATAGAGAGTACCTGCTGAAATCCAGCTGCAGACATCCTCCAACCTACTAATCCAACTATAATACCTAACAGTGCATAAGTACAGATTCTTCCTATTTGATATAAAATAATCCCGATTGTCTTTTTGTTTTCCGATAAATGCTGCACTGGTATACTCATTACCAATGGGCCACACATCCCCACGCAATGTAAACTACTGGCTAATCCAATGAAGAGTGATGATATCAATAAAGCTATACTCATTGCATATGGAGTTCAATATATTGTTCTGTATAATATTTTTTCTCAGCAAATTCCCAACTCAATTTTAGTATATACTTACTGGCTTTGAGTTTGTTTTTAGGAATGAATTGCATACCATCGGAATTAGCTGTCAAAGGCAAGCGTAAATCTTTGATAGCATCTGTTTTACAATACAACCAAACATCTCCTTTTAAAGCTTTCCCAATGAATTCTTTCGGCATTTGAAGAATAAGATATTGCTGATCTATTTGAAAACTGATATCGCTAACTGTAGAGGCATTGTATTTACCATCAATCTTTTCCTGATACCTAAGTTCATCTTGATAATAATCTTTACTAACAAGTTCATATCGTGTATGCATAGCATTGTAGACAAGTACAAACATGAGTCCTGCAAATGCTATAAATACCAATACCAGTTTATTTCCCCAATTCATAAAATTTTACTTTAAAGTGTATCTGATCATTTTTATATCGCAGGTCCTAAAAAATTAGTTGTTGCAGCAGTAACTTGTTTCCCATTCTCTAAAATGATCAACGCTATTTTTGTTTTTCTTTCTTTAATAGATGTTTTAGGCAATACAATGAAAAAAGTTCCTGCTGCTTGCGCCTCTTTTGTCATTTTGATTGTAGAACTACCTACCATCTGTATACTCCCTTTTTCATCTAATAACCTGATTTCTATTTGCAAATCTTTATTGGTCTTATTGACCATTCGTATGTTATACAAATTGGAAATACTATCTTTTCCTCTTTCCTGATACAACATACCTGCAGTTCGTATCACTGTTGCATCTACATCCTTTCTGGTTATGAGAATAACACTTAATACTGCCAATAGAAAAAAGCATAAAGCTGTATACAATTTCATTCGGGTAGTATACCGTAAGGGCTCCGCTTTGGCAATACTATTTTCAGAAGCATAACGAATAAGTCCCTTGGGTTTATTGATACTGTCCATAATATGATCACACGCATCAATACAAGCTGTACAACCTACACATTCCATTTGAAGACCATTGCGGATATCAATGCCTGTTGGACAAACCTTCACACATTGATGACAATCAATACAATCTCCCAGATGTAATTCAGTCAGCTTTTTAAAACTACCTCTGGGCTCTCCGCGCTTATAATCGTAAGCTACGATCATCGAGTTTTTATCCAATAATACACTTTGCAATCTCCCATATGGACAAACAACCGTACAAGCCTGTTCTCGAAAGAATGCATATACTCCGTAAAAAACACCACTAAATACAATAATGGAAGCAAATCCTGCTATGTGTTCTGTTACCGGCTCTATAATGATCTTCTTCAGTTCTTCGATACCAATGATATAGGCCAGAAAAAAATTGGCAATAATAAATGATAGCAAAAAGAATAAAACATGCTTTAATCCCACTTTGAAGATCTTTTTGGCTGTCCATGGTGCGTTTTTTAATTGACGCTGTGCCGGTGCATCTCCCAAAACCCAATACTCTACTCTTCGAAACATCATTTCCATGAAATTGGTCTGTGGACATGCCCATCCACAAAACAATCTTCCAAAAGCAGCTGTAAAAAGAACAATGAAAAAAACAAAAGTTACCATTGTTAATCCGAAAATGAAAAAATCCTGTGGCCAGAAAATCTTTCCGAAGATGATAAATTTTGCTTCCGGAATATTGAATTGAAACAAAGGCCTTCCGTCAATTTGTATAAAGGGCAGACCGAAAAAAATCAAGAAGTACAAAACACTTAATACAGTTCTGATCGTATAAAACTTCCCTTTGGGTTGATACGCATAGATCCACTTACGCTTTCCTGATTCATCAACAGTGGCAATCCGATCACGAAAAGCTTCAGTTTCAATGATATTACTATGTTTTATATCACTCATGCTCGTTTAGTTAAGCCCAGCTTTCACTACCGGTGTTGTTAAAGCTGAATCTTGTACCACTTTCTCTTCATATAGCTCACCTTGCGGTTCTTTAGGTGTTCCAGGCTTTGTGCCTTTAAGTGACTTAATATAACTCGTGATCTGTGCAATCTGTACCGGAGAATAATCGTCTTTCCAACTCTTCATTCCCTTTTCCGGCCAACCATATTTGATGGATTTAAAAATATCTGATAAGCTGCCGCCATGTAACCAATAGTCATCTACTAAATTGGGACCTACCGTACCTCCTCCATCTACGGCGTGGCAAGCAGCACAGGCGGTGATGAATATTTTCTTACCTGCTTCTAATGAGTTAGCATCGGATAAATAAGTAACTGTATTTTCATTGACATTATTTGCTGCTTTTTTCAAATAATTCTCTTTCTCCAATTCCGCTTTTTCCATTACAATTGCCAACTCTTCTAAGCTTGAAGGTGCAGTATGCGTAACATGATAACGCCATAAATAAATAGCAGAAAAAATGATGCAGATATAAAAACCGTATAGCCACCAAGGAGGTAATCTGTTGTCTAACTCACGAATACCGTCATAATTGTGACCCAAATCAATGTTCGCTTCTTCTTGCACAGGCTTGAAGCTATTGGCTTTTTCCCACCACTTTTTCCAGGCAGATTCTTTTACCACAGTTTCTGTTACCGATTCAACTACAGGATCTTTTGCCAATAAATTTTTTAAATGATACAATAACCAAAGCAATACTAATAATTCAACTCCCACTACTGAGATCAATGAATAAAATGCAGTAGGTGATAACCCGCTAATTGTGGAAGAAGCAGCTACTGCAACATCTGTAACAGGTTCTCCTGCAGCAAATACACTATTGGCAGAGCATAATAAAGTAATGATACCAAGCACTTTTGCGC
>JACVCQ010000043.1 GCA_016741945.1 Chitinophagaceae bacterium | reverse complement strand
ATGGGTACTTGCATAAACTGTGTTGTAGCACCACCATGCAAAAACAGTACTTCATGATCATCACCCAAATCCATCAGTTGTTTTACACTGCTGATGGCTTCATGTAATACTTCTTGAAAATGATTGGTACGATGTCCGATCTCCAGAATGGATAAACCTGTTCCATTAAAGTCATGAATCGCCTGTGCGGCTTGCTCCATCACGCTTTGGGGTAAAATAGACGGCCCCGAATTAAAATTATGAACCTTCATGTCGATTGCTTGAATGCGCAAGGTAGGGAATTAGTCCATAGTGCATGGTCAATGGTCCATGGTAGAATCATTTTGAATTAAGTGATAATACATAAAGTAAAACCATCGACCATGGACTATGGACTACTCCACATCCGTAACCCCACCTGACACCGTATACTTCATGGCGTCGGCGGCGCTGATAGATGGTAGGGGTTTGATTTTTTCTTTGGGCACAAAATAAGTGATGCCGGAAATGGCATAAGAGTGTGGTACATAAACAGTTACATGATCTTTCAAACCAAATTCTTCGGAAGACTGTTGGGTGATGAATCCAATGCGCCATATATCCGCTCCATCTACATTCACCAGTACGGGTTTATCGAATTTCTTTTTATTGCCGGCAAATGCTTCCAGAAAATCTTTTACCGATGAATAAATGAATTTGATACCGGGTGTTTTTTCCAGAACAGTGTCTAATAGTGTTACCAATCTTCCGACAACAAAAAGTGAAGAGATCCAGCCTACTAATAAAACCAATGCCACCACTACAAGAAAACCCAAGCCGGGTAAGTTTCTCAGATTACCGGCTGCATCTTTTTCCAACAGATCTGGAAAGAGGGAGTTGATCAAATTAGGAAGAAAACCATCGATCCAGCGAAACAATCCAACTACCACCCAAAGTGTAATACCGATGGGTGCCAATACAATCAATCCTTGAAAAAAGTATTGCAATAACTTTTTAAGGTATAAGCGAAGGCTGTTTTTTACATCTACATTACTCATCTCTCTGGATTTCAATGTAAAGTAACTAAGAAATCAATAAATCTGCTACTTGTATACAATATACAAATGCTTCAGCCGTCTAAAAAACTAACTATCATAAGCATTTCATTCATCGTTTTTATTCACCGCTTAACACAAAATTCATCCGAAAAACACACGGAAACTTTGGTAACGATAAAAGTTTCCATAGTTTTGCCCCCGATTTTAGATTATGGAAACTCAGGAAAGAATATTAACCAAAGCACATGAATTGTTCATGCGATATGGGCTCAGAAGTGTGAGTATGGATGAGATTGCCAATCACTTGGGTATGAGCAAGAAGACCATTTACCAGTATTATGCGGATAAAGATGCACTGGTAGAAGGTACTATTGATATTGAAATCAAGCAAAGCAAAAAAGATTGTGATGGTCACCGTGAACAAAGTGAGAATGCCATTCAGGAAATATTCTTAGCAGTAGACATGATCCAGGAGATGCTCAAGCATATGAACCCATCATTGATGTTTGACTTAGAAAAATATCACCCAAAAGCTTACAAGAAATTCTTAGAGCACAAAAACAAATTTTTCCATGAAGTCATAAAAACCAATTTGGAATGGGGCATTGAAGATGGGCTGTATAGAGAAGACATCAATGTAGAATTGTTAACGAGGTTTCGCTTACTGACTATGTTTTTCATGTTTGATACGGAGAATTTTCCCGCTTCAAAATTCACACCGGGTCAGGTTATAGCAGAAATCACTGACAACTTTCTCTTTGGCATGGCTACTGCGAAAGGACAAAAATTGATTTTAAAATACAAGCAACAAAGACAAAAAAAATAAATCTAAACCCTATGCACGAAAGAAGGATCCCGAGAATGGTTTTACTGATGGGGCTGGCATTGATAAGTTATCTTACCAATGCTCAAAATCCTGCAAAGCATGAATTTACCATTCAGCAATGCGTTGATTATGCCAATAAAAACAATGTTCAGGTAAAAAATGCATTGTTGAATATTCAGGTACAAAACCAAACCAACCGCGATATTACTGCGGCTGCCTTACCCACTGTTACCGGTAATGTAAGTGGTAATGATTATTTACAATTACCTGTTTCCTTATTACCCGGAGAATTTTTCGGAGGAGCTGCAGGTACTTTTATTCCGGTTCGTTTCGGGGTAAAGTATAATGCATCCGCTACTGTTCAAGTACAACAACTACTATTCGACGGACAGGTATTCATTGGTTTACAGGCTAGAAAAACTTCAATGGAATTCCAATCCAAGAATAAGGAAGTAACTGAAGAGATGATCAAAACAAATATTTATAAGATTTATTACCAATTGGTAGTAAGCAAAACACAGATTGATCTTCTGGATGCTAACATCAATAGACTGTCCAAACTAGAAAATGATACCAGAGAGCTGTACAAAAACGGTTTTGCGGAAAAACTAGACCTTGACAAAATAGCTGTTCAGGTTGCGAATTTGCAAACAGAAAAGTTGAAAGCCCTCAATAGTATTGATCTCGGCTATATGGGGTTAAAAACTTTGATGGGTATGCCAGTAAATGATATCCTGATATTAACTGATCGTTTAAGTGAAGACCAAATCAGCAAAGATTTTACTTTAGATACTGCCTATAACTATGCAGACAGAAAAGATTTTCAATACCTCAGTCTGGGTAAAAAACTAAACGAATTCAATATCAAGCGCTATCAATTAAGTTATTTACCCACCATTGCATTATCTGGCTCTTATACTAAAAATGCACAAAGAAATAAGTTTGACTTCTTTGGTAAAGGAGATTGGTTTACTACTTCTTTTATCGGCTTAAACGTATCCATCCCCATTTTTGATGGTTTTGGAAGAGATGCTAGAATTAAAAAAGCTCGTTTTGAATTACAACAAACCGAGAATCAGCTTGATAACCTAAAATTGAATATTGACAACGAAGTAGCTCAATCAAGGGTAAATTTCAGAACAGCTATTGCCACGATGAATTTCCAAAAGAAAAACATGCAATTGGCAGAAAGTGTATACAACCAGACCAAGAAAAAATATGAAGTAGGTACCGGTTCCAATACCGAGATCACTGCTGCACAAACAGATCTGGTGACTGCCCAAACCAATTATATCAGTGCCCTGTACAGTGCCATTATTGCCAGGGTAGATTATTTAAAAGCAATCGGAAAACTATAAACCTAAGTATATGCAAAAGATATTCATTATTCTGGTACTCGCTGCTTCTGTAACACTGGTTTCCTGTGGTGCAGGTTCTACTGAAGCAAACAGCAGTGCCGCAGCTGAGCAAAAAGCAAAATTGGCTGAATTAAAAAAACAAAAGGACGGAATTGACGCTGAGATCGCTAAGCTTGAAGCAGCAATTGCAAAACTGGATCCTGCTGCTGCCAAACCTGACAATGCAAAACTCGTTTCATTAACAGCAGTAGCTCCTGAAACATTTACACATTATATCGACCTGCAGGGTAAGATCGAATCAGAAAATATTTCTTTCGTAACTCCCCGTGGTGGTGGCGGACAAGTAAAAGCTGTTTACATCAAACGTGGTGATGTAGTAAAGAAAGGACAACTCATCTTAAAACTCGATGATGCCTTACAACGTCAAAGCGTGATTGCAGCAGAACAAGGTCTTGAAACCCTGAAAACACAATTGTCTTTTGCAAAAACATTGTATCAGAAACAAAAGAACTTGTGGGAGCAAAATATCGGTACTGAAGTACAGTTGATCACTGCAAAAAATAATGTAGAAACACTCGAAAATCAATTGAAGAGTACGGAAGAGCAAGTAAAACTGAGCAGAGAACAACTCGCTTTCACTTCAGTTTACAGTGATGTGAGTGGTGTTGCCGAAGAGGTAAACATTCGTGTGGGTGAAATCTTTGCCGGTCTGGGTCAAATTAAAATTGTCAATACCAGCAATTTGAAAGTCACTACTGAAGTTCCGGAAAACTACATTGATCGTGTTAATAATGGAACCCGCTTGAAAATTACTTTACCAGATATCAACAAAACCGTAGAAGCGAAAATATCTGTATCCGGAAAAATCATCAATCCGATTAGTCGCAGCTTCTTTATTGAAGCGAGAATGCCAAACGATAAGGATTTCAGACCCAATCAAATTGCGATGGTACAGATTCAGGATTATACCATCAATAATGCCATTACTGTTCCTGTCAACACATTACAGAATGACGAGAAAGGTAAGTATATAATGGTGGCTGTAAAAGAAAATGGTAAAATGATCGCTAAAAAGAAAGTAGTGATTGTAGGAGAATTTTATGGTGATAAACTGGAAGTGAAATCAGGTTTACAGGCAGGTGATATGGTGATTACAGAAGGTTACCAGAGTTTATATGATGGTCAGGTAATTACCACCAGCGCTAAGTAGGTATTAAGATTCAAGATCCATTAAACTAATTGTATGAGTGCATTAGAAAATATAAAAGGTAAGTTCAAAGAATTCGGACCTACTACCTGGAGTATCAAAAACAAAACATCGATCTATCTGATGATGTTATTTGTGAGCTTGGCGGGGATTTACCAATTCATCACTTTACCAAAAGAGCAATTTCCTGATATCGTTATTCCTACTATTTATGTACAAACAGTATATGTAGGTAATTCTCCAAAAGATATCGAGAACCTGGTTACCCGTCCTATTGAAAAACAAATCAAGGGTATTACGGGTGCCAAGATCAAAAAGTTTACCAGTACATCACAGCAAGATTTCTCAGCCATTATGGTTGAGTTTGATACGGATGTAAAAACAGATATCGCACTGCAAAAAGTAAAAGATGCGGTAGATAAGGCTAAGCAAGACCTGCCGAATGATCTTACACAAGAGCCCACTGTTCTTGAAGTAAGTTTCAGTGAGCAGCCCATCATGTATGTGAACCTGAGTGGCGATTATGATTTGCCGCGTCTGAAAAAGTATGCCGATGACATGAAAGACAAACTGGAAGATCTGCCACAAATCAATCGTGTTGATATTGTGGGTGCCCCAGAGCGTGAATTCCAAATCAATGTTGACAATTACCGTATGCAAAGTGCCGGTATCACTTTTGACGACATCACTGCTGCTGTTCAACGTGAAAATCTGGATATTTCAGGAGGTCTTTTAGAAGTAGGTAATATGAAGAGAAACCTACAGCTGAAAGGACAATTGAAAACTGCCTTTGATATCCAACAGCTCATCATCAGAAACAATAACGGTGCTCCTATTTATTTAAAAGATATTGCGCATGTAATTGATACCATTAAAGAAAGAGAAAGTTATGCACGACTTGATGGTAAAAATGTAGTAACCCTGAATATTATCAAAAGAAGTGGCGAAAACCTGATTGAGACCAGTGATGGTGTTAAGAAGATTGTAGAAGAAGGTAAAGGCATTTTATATCCTACCGACATGAAAGCGGTCATTACCGGTGATCAGAGTATTCAAACCAGAACTTCATTCAATGAATTGGTGAACTCCATTATTATCGGTTTCGTATTGGTATTGATTGTATTAATGTTTTTCATGGGTGTTGTGAATGCATTCTTCGTAGCACTCTCTGTACCATTGAGTATGTTCGTTGCCTTTGTATTCTTACCGGGTGCTGATTTGATCGTAGGAACACATGTAACACTCAACTTCATTGTACTCTTTGCTTTATTATTCGGATTAGGAATCATTGTAGATGATGCAATTGTAGTGATTGAAAATACGCACCGCATCTTCATGGAAGGAAAGGGTAAATTAACTTCTGCTTTCTCTGCACGAATTGCAGCGGGTGAAGTATTCGTTCCAGTATTAGCAGGTACACTTACTACATTGGCACCTTTCTTCCCCTTATTATTCTGGCCGGGTATTATTGGTAAATTCATGGTATACCTGCCAACAATGCTCATTTTCACATTAGCTGCATCACTGGTGGTTGCTTTTATCATGAACCCCATTTTTGCAGTTGACTTCATGAATCATGAAGATGAACATGGTGCAAAAGAGCCTAAAAGCGCCATCTTCAAAAAGAAAGGATTCTGGATCGCTATTGCTATTGGTATCTTATTAGATATTGCAGGCGCTACTTTCTGGGGTAACTTCCTTCTGTTCTTCATGATATTGGTGGTATTCAATAAATATGTATTAGATGATGCCATCCATAATTTCCAGAACAAGGCATTGCCTTGGATTATGAGTCATTATGAAAGTTTATTGAGATGGTCATTGAACGGATGGAGACCTGTACACTTGTTATTAGGAACCATCGCCTTGTTCTTTATCTCTATGTTCATTTTTGTAGGCTCCATTGGAAGTGGTCGTATCCCAGTTACCTTCTTCCCCAAGGGTGATCCTAACCAGATTTTTGTCTACCTAAAATTACCCGTAGGTACAAATGTGGAATATACTGACTCAGTTACCAAAGTATTGGAAGGAAGAGTGAATAAGATTTTAGGCACTGAGAATGGTAAAGAAAATCCAATTGTTGAAAGTGTCATCAGTAACGTAGCTGTAGGCGCTGGTGATCCGACAGCAGGTGATAGAAGTACACGAAGTGAATTGGGGCGTATTCAGGTATCATTTGTGGAATTTGAAAAAAGACATGGCGTTTCTACCAGACCTTACTTAGATCAGATTCGTGCGGCAATGAAAGGTATTCCCGGTTCGGAAATCAGTGTGGATCAGGAAAATGGTGGACCACCCACCGATCCTCCGATCAACATTGAAATTGCCAGTGAAGATTTCGATGCAATGATTAAAGGTGCCACTTTCTTGAAAAATTATCTGGATTCGATTCAGGTACCAGGTGTAGAAGAGTTAAAAATGGATGTAGATCTGAAAAACCCCGAGATCACGTTAATCGTTGATAGACAGCGTGCCTTGATCGAAGGTGTATCCACTGCTCAAATCGGTATGGAAATTCGTACTGCACTGTTTGGAAGAGAAGTATCAAAAGTGAAGGAAGGAAAAGAAGAATATAAAATCCAGCTTCGCAATAATGAAATTCAACGTAAAAGCTTAACTGATCTATTGAATATGCGTATTTCTTTCAGAGATATGGCAGCAGGTGGTGCAGTTAAAAATATTCCGATTAGTGCATTGGTAAAAGTTGAGCCTACCAGTACATTGGGTAGTGTAAAAAGAAAGAATCAAAAACGTTTGATCACACTTCGTTCAAATGTACTAACAACAGAAGGATATAATGCTACTGCCGTAAATCAGGTCTTAGCTAAACATATTGCTGATTTCAAAAGTTTACCCGATGGCGTCACCATCAAACAAACAGGGGAAGGGGAGCAACAGGCTGAAACTGGAGCTTTCTTATTCAAAGCACTATTGATTGCATTGGGATTGATTTTATTAATTCTTGTTTTACAATTTAATAGTGTAAGTAAACCTGTGATCATTTTAACTGAAATTATTTTCAGCGTCATTGGTGTATTCCTTGGTTTCTCCATCACAGGCATGGAAGTATCTGTACTTATGACAGGATTGGGAATCGTGGGTCTAGCAGGTATCGTTGTGAAAAATGGTATCCTGGTAATTGAATTTGCAGATGAGTTACGATCCAGAGGCATGAAAACAAAAGAAGCAGTGATACAAGCAGGTAAAACACGTATCATTCCGGTACTATTGACCGCACTTGCTGCGATCCTAGCATTCATCCCAATTGCGGTTGGTTTTAATATCAACTTCATAACATTGTTCTCAGAGTTGAATCCAAGGATTTTCTTTGGTGGTGATAATGTAGTATTCTGGAAGCCATTGAGCTGGACAATTATTTTTGGTTTGACTTTCGCTTTCTTCATGACATTGATTATTGTTCCTGCCATGTATTTAATCTCCGAACGTTTACGCAGACCTATGCGCAGAATGTTTGGTGGTAAATGGATCAGCTTTATGGGTATTCCACCGTTGACCATTATCTTTTTATTATTGATGGTAGCAGTATTGATTAGAAATAGAATGGCAAGAAAGAAAAGAGAAAAACGTTTAAAAAATGTAGAAACAGTGAATCAAGCCTTTATTGGTAGTTGGTTCTAATAATAGTGTACAGTTGGTTTTTGGTAATAATCCACATGCCGCCCCTGTTCTCAGGGGCGGCTTTTTTTGCGGGAAATACGGTACAAAAGAAAAAAAATTCTGTGTACCTCTGTGCCCTCAGTGGCAATAAAATGAACACATTCAACTCCAAAGACTATCCATTACAAGATTTAACCTATCAATTGATTGGTATGGGTATGGAGATACATAGAATTTTAGGTAAAGGATTTCTAGAAGTGGTGTATAAAGATGCTTTTGAGTATGATCTAAAGCTGAGGAATATGATATATGAAAGAGAAAAGAAATATACCATTACCTATAAAAACATCATTTTACCGCATAAATTTTTTGCCGACTTTGTAATAGACAACTCAATAATTTTAGAAGTCAAATCAAAGGCAGGAATCATAGAACAACATCAGGCACAGGTATTAAACTATTTGGCTGTTTCAAAATTAAAACTAGGATTGCTACTAAACTTTCATGAAAAATCATTGCAATACCAAAGAATAATACTGTAATCTGTGAATCTGTGGCAAAAAATCAGCCACAGATTCACAGATTATTTTACTCGGGTTATAACTGATATGTAATCTTTATCAACACTTGACTACTAATTTTTAAAATTGTTAGATATGAAACAAAATCACGAAATAGACTACAAGATCTACGGAGAAGAGATGCAATATGTGGAGGTGGAATTGGATCCGAATGAAACAGCAATCGCCGAGCCGGGTGCTTTTATGATGATGGATGATGGTATTCAAATGGAAACGCTGTTTGGCGATGGCAGTAAACAACAAGGTGGACTATTAGGTAAACTTTTGAATGCGGGTAAAAGAGTACTGGTGGGTGAAAACCTCTTTATGACTGCATTTACGAATGTAACCGGCGGCATCAAAACGGTCAGTTTCGCCTCTCCCTATCCCGGAAAAATCATTCCGGTTGATCTTTCCAGATTTCAGAATAAAATCATTTGTCAGAAAGACGCATTTCTCTGTGCAGCCAAAGGAGTAAGTGTAGGCCTGGAATTTCAAAGAAAACTAGGAACCGGTTTATTTGGTGGCGAGGGATTCATCATGGAAAAATTGGAAGGTGATGGAATGTCATTTTTACATGCATGTGGACATGTAGTACAAAGACAATTACAACCCGGAGAATTATTAAAAGTAGATACCGGATGTATCGTTGGTTTTACTTCAGGTGTAGATTATGATATTCAATTCGTCGGAGGTATCAAGAATACCATTTTTGGAGGTGAGGGATTATTCTTTGCAACACTTCGGGGCCCGGGTATTGTTTGGATTCAAACATTACCGATTAGCCGACTGGCAGGAAGGATTCTAGCCTATGGTACTTACAGCAGAAAAGAAGAAGGAAGTATTCTGGGAGGTATCGGTAATATATTAGATGGGGATGGGTGGAGATAAAGTTTCGCCTATGGCTTATGGTTCATAGCAAATAGTTTGTAAAAAATAAATCTTACTATTTGCTATGAACCATTCGCTATATACCACGTATCATTAAGTAGTGATTAATCAAAAAAATACAATGAACAAAAGAAAGGTCATGGTATTCATCGCCTGCAGTGCAGATGGATATATCGCAGGAAAAGAAGACAATTTAGATTTTCTCAGTATCGTAGAAGCACCCCCAGAAGATTATGGGTATGCAGCTTTTGTAAGCAGGGTTGATACTGTAATTATGGGAAGAAAAACATATGACAAAGTATTAAGTTTTGGTGTTCCATTTCCGCATCAGGATAGAAATTGTTATGTCATTTCTAAATCCAGACAAGGTGAAGATGAACATGTTACATTTTGGAACGACGCTCCCGAAAAACTGATCGACCAACTACAAAAGCAAGAGGGCGCATCGATCTTTATTGATGGTGGTGCAGCAACTATTCATGCACTTTTAAATAAAGGATTGATCGATGAGTTCATTATATCGATCATACCGCATTTTCTGGGTAGCGGTATTCGCTTATTTGCAGATGATTTTCCTGGACAGTCACTAAAGTTGACAGATTCAAAAATTTTTCCCTCAGGTTTAGTACAACTTTGGTATCAGAAGAGCAGTTCTTAATATAAAGAGGCATGCAGGTGATAAGGGATTGTGATATTTTTGTACTGTATGAAGATAGACAGTAAGGAATCCTTAAAAGATTTCTTCGATAGCAAAGTGCAACAATACAATCAGGTTTCTTTTATCAAAGAAGACCCTATCTGCGTACCTCATGCTTTCACTAAAAAGCAAGACATAGAAATTGCAGGTTTTTTTGCTGCTGTATTTGCTTGGGGAAATAGAACCACTATTATCCAGAAATCATTTGAGCTGATGAAACACATGGATGATGCTCCACATGAGTTCTGTATACATTATCAGGAAAAAGATCTAAAAAAAATGATCGACTTTAAGCATCGAACTTTTAATGCTACAGATTTACTCTATTTCGTTTCTTTTTTAAAGCATCATTATCTCCAATACGATTCATTGGAATCAGCCTTTACACTTACTATAGAAAAAGAGATGGAAGCAAGACTAATATCCTTTCATCAATACTTCTTTTCATTAGAAGATGCACCTGCCAGAACAAAAAAACATATTGCAACACCGTTTAAAGGGTCATCATGTAAAAGACTCAATATGTTTTTACGCTGGATGGTACGAAAAGATAAATCCGGAGTTGATTTTGGTATTTGGCAAAAGATCAAACCATCAGAATTGATTTGTCCGATTGATTTACATGTAGCCAGAGTAGCTAAACGGTTTCAGTTATTGGATAGAAAGCAAATGGATTGGCAAGCAGCGGTAGAACTCACCAACTACTTAAGAACACTAGACCCAAAAGATCCAGTAAAATATGACTTTGCTTTATTTGGGTTGGGAGTGATGGAGAAGTTCTAGTCATTACTAAAAAACTCCTATTCTTTACGGTTAGTCCTTTAAAGCAAATTAACCGCAGAGATTCTGTGTTAAGAAACAAAGTTTTGATTAATCTTTTTAATTTTGTTCTTTAGGCGGTTTTATACCAGCCTGTTTAGGGGAGTTTCCTTTATGGTACTCCTCTAATTTTTTATAAC
>JACVCQ010000042.1:6017-11161 GCA_016741945.1 Chitinophagaceae bacterium | reverse complement strand
TTTTTTGTTTTTAACAAATTATCTGCCTCTGCTGGTGTGAGACACTATGTCTCTGTCACACATCCCATTCCCCACCTTCGCCCCCGGGTTTTTTCTTTTGGTTTTTCAAATTTTGACGGCACCCCACCCCCCCTCCCCCCCCCCACTCCCCCCCCCCCCCGGCAACCCCCACCCCCCTATACCCCCCCCCCCCCCCGCCGGCTCCATAATGTGAGCCGCCGCCACCGCCATATCCACCATTGTTAGATCCTGCATTCAATCCACCTGCACCACTATTCACGTATGCTTTTCCACCTGTAGCCCCGCCCGCACCATTGGCACCATCGGTAAAAAACCCACCTCCGGCACCACTATTCTGACCTTGGGTAGCTGCACCACCACCATTTCCATTTACACCACCTGCTCCTGTTCCACCGGATTGATTAATACCGGCTGTACCATTAATGGTTACCACCGCATTTACACCACCGTGTACCACACCACAACATTGTCCGGCTGCACCAC
Organism: Chitinophagaceae bacterium; assembly: GCA_016741945.1. Lineage (GTDB taxonomy): Bacteria > Bacteroidota > Bacteroidia > Chitinophagales > Chitinophagaceae > Sediminibacterium. The sequence goes on along the minus strand of JACVCQ010000042.1, from coordinate 10,657 downwards.
CTCCTCCACCTGCTACTACCAACGGCTGATTGTTTGACTGATTCACAACAAAGGTTCCACCACCGCCACCGCCGCCAACAAAACTCCCCGATGCAATCGTAGGCGCTTGCTGACCCACCAGCACACGAATCACCTGTCCGGGTGTAACTACAAAATCACCCTTCATAACAGCACCCCTGCCGCCTAGGGCAATAGTAGATGAACCACCTTGTGCACCTCTTGCTTCAATACTGATGCTGGTAACACCTGCCGGTACAGTATAAGTTTGAATAGAACCGGTATAATTAAAGACAGTTGTCTGGGCATTGATCAATAAGGCAGACAAGCAAAAAATAAATACCTGTACAATTTGTTTTGCGTAAAAATGCTTTGTCATGACTTAATTGATTAGAAGGGTAAAAATGAGATCCTGTACCGTTAGCCCATCGTATAAATAGGTAACCAAAGGTTGTCGTATGGTCATGCTTTCAGCTGCCGGACAAACACCTTGTTTCAGGCTGTTTTTTTCTAGGATGATGGTTTGAAAAGCAGCCGGTTCAGCAGCAGCTTCACCCGATTTACGGTGGTGCCATTTAATGGTCATATCATCACCACTCTTATTTTCCAAACGAAGTAAAAATGAAGAAACCCCATTACAGTTAACAGGTTTTACAGCCATTGAATATTGTGCGGATGCTTGTAACTGAATCCAGCCATCGGCATCTGCTGTAAGGTTTTTGATAGTAATTTCTGTTTGTCCGAAACTGAGGACATACAACAACGATAGCAATAGCAGTAAGCTTAGCTTTTTCATTCAGTTTAGTTTGGTGGCTGTAAGATGGATTTCAGGCTAACGATCTGTTGGTAAACACATCATCAACTTTAGGATATTGGAGCAGATGTAAACACAGCGGACGAACCGATGAGTCTTACGTCTAAATGAGATGAAAATTAGACTGAAGCGGGTTTTTAACATAATATATGGTACCAAATGCAAGAAAATGAGTACGAAACCCAACAGGAGGAATCAGGCTTTCAACCTGGTTTGTGGAATCCTGAATGTGAAGATGGTTCCCTGCACCACTTCACAACTCACCGTTCCCTTTAATTGACGGGTAAGTTCACGAATAATCCTGAAGCCGAGAGAAGAAGAGGAGTGGTTTTCAAATGATACCGGCAATCCGATACCGTTGTCTGCAACAATAATTGTGAGCAAACCATCTTGGGCTGCAGAACAAGAGATATTGATTACGCCTTCTTCTCTTCCATGGAATGCATGTTTGAGTGCATTTGTAATTACTTCATTTAAAATCAATCCCAATGGCACTGATCTTTCAATATCAAAAGCCAATTGAGGCGTAGCTGCTGTACAAACCAATTCAATATTCCCCTTATTATACAACTGTCTTAAATCGCTGTACAATTCCTGAACATAGGATGTAAATGAAATGGTACTTAAGTCTTCAAAAGCATAGAGGTTCTGGTGTATCAATGAAATGGCTTTCACTCTTTTCTGACTCGCCATCAAGGCATCGATTGCTTTTTGGTCGGAGATACTTGCTACCTGCAAATTCAACAGACTGGATACTACTTGCAGATTATTTTTTACCCGGTGATGGATCTCCCGCAACAGTATGTCTTTTTCAGCCGATTGCTTTTCAATCATTTGTTTTTGCGATTCCAGTACCAGGTTTTTTTGTTTGATTTTTCTGTTAGCGAGTACAATAATAAGTGCCAATAATAATAAGATACAGGCTGCCACGGCTGTAATCAAATTGTTATTGCGCAGTCGGGTATTGGAAGATTTTAGTTGCTCATTTTCTTTTGCCTGTAAGGTTTCTTTCATCCTGCTCTCTGCATTGGCAATGGTTCGCTCTTTATTTTCATTGAAGATCTTGTCATTCCAGTCTTTGTAAATTTTATAATAATACAAAGCACTATCTGGACGCCCTTTTTTCTCCGCAATTTCCGACAACACTTTATAAGCATTGCGAAGAAATATTTTCGATTTGTAGGCTTCTGCCAGGTATAGCAGCAAATTCACCCTTTCTGTTGCTTTGGCATACTGTCCGCTTTCCACATAAAGATTCGATAAGGCAGACAATACAATCAATCGGTTGTCTTTTGTTTTAAGACTGTCGAGAATTTGATAGGCTTCACTCAGGTATTGCTCCGCTTCTTTATACGCTTTCAGTCGGGTTAACATTTCACCGATATCGGTAGCACAGGTAGCATATACATACCCCTTTCTGTTTACCTTATTGAGGTATCGGATAGAAGCTTCCGTTTCAATCATGGCAGAATCGGCCCTGCCTACCATCATATATTCTTTGGCCATATTGGAATGAATCATACCGGCATATTGCCAGTTGTTCCTAGGAAGTACTTCACGTAGTGCTTTCTCATAATAAGGTCGGGTGAAGTTGATGGTACGACCGGCATCTGAATATGCTTCTGCAATACTATTGGCACTAAACGCAATCATGGCCGAACTCTTGCTTTCTTCGGCTGCTTTATTGGCTTCTAAAAAAAATTGAATCGATTTATCATAATCGCCCTTATCCTGGTACATACCTGCGATCAGATTCAGAATAGCTGATTCATAATATTTACTTTTTGCTTTTTTCGCATACCGCATCCCCTCTTCATACATTTTCAAACATCCCTCGATATCTTGATTCACCACTTTTACAAATCCTTTGATCCGATAAGCTTCTGCCAGTCTTATATAATCTTTGGAAACCGTTGAAAGCAGTATCATACTATCAGCCAGTTCAACAGCTTTGGGTTGATTGGAAAAACGCATTTCCCAACCCAGTATTCCATAGAGTCTGCTACGTGTGGAATCTGTTGTGGCAGTATTGATTTGTTGTCTCACCAGTGCCATATCCACATAGTCATATTGCGCATTGGATGAACGCAAACATCCAAAACAAAAAACACAGATCAGCAAAAGCAATCTGCCGGGCTTTACTATGTTGAACCCATGCCACATGATGCATTGTAAATTTGCAGTAAATACAAAGAGATGACAAAAAATAGGTACCAACGACTATATTTTGGGTACCATTTTGAATGCTTTGGCTTATAATATCCTTTTCATACAGGCAAAAAACTCATCCTTGTACATCCTGCTCAACGGTATTTCTTTGCCATTGATGGTAATATCTGTATGAGAAAATGCATCCACCTTATTCAGATTAATCATATACGATTTATGCACCTGAATAAATTTACTGGCCGGCACATTTTGCTGAAAGTCTTTGAAATTGGACCGAATAATATGTTTCCCTTTTTGAGAAATGATGTAGAGATAATTGTGTTCAGATTCAATCCAACAGATATCATTAATCTCTACTCGCACAAAATTTTTATCTGTTTTAATAAAGAGTGCATCCTTGCACAATAAGGCATCATCTTCATTGTGAATGGGTTGTCCTGAGAAATTACTCATGGCTACTTCAATAGCTGCATACAAGTCATCAGCATCAAAAGGCTTCAGCAAGTATCCATGTGGTTTTGTAACCAATGCCTCATCCATGGTAGCTTTATCGGAATGGGAAGTGATATAGATAAAGGGAAGATGATACTGCTGCTGTAATTGTTTCGACAGGTCAATACCTGTTTTGGTATCATTCAAATTGATATCCAGTAGAACCAAATCAGGTTTGTTTGTATTCAGTACCTCTATAGCGTCATGGTAGCTGTTAACATTGGGTATAATGTCATAACCAAGCCCCATGAGCATACGTTCCATATCCATAGCCACCAAAGATTCATCTTCAACAATGAGTATACGGCAGGGTTGCATCAGTAAGGGGTAGTTTTTAAGCAGACACAATTTAGGTAAATAGCATATAATTCGATGATAAGGTGGCAGGTATAAGTGTTTTTTAAGGTGATGCATTTCCCATGATACAACCTAACTTCCCATATGCGCTTGGTCTATTTGTTTATTCTTTGCATTGGCTGGAAAGCAAAAGCATCCGACACAGCCGGTATTGTTTTTCGATCCGGTGATGCCGGTTATCATACGTTCCGCATTCCCGCTATTATTCGTGCTCCCAATCAATCCCTATTGGCTTTTAGTGAAGGTCGCGTGAATCATGCCGGGGATTTTGGTGATATTAAAATCGTATTACGCAGCAGTACAGACAATGGTAAAACATGGTTACCCATTCAAGTGGTAACAGCTATGGGTAACTTACAAGTGGGGAACCCCGCACCGGTAGTAGACTTATCAGACTCGGCTTATCCTCGCATACAAATTTTTCTTTTTTACAATAGCGGCAATCATCATAAATATGAAATACGTAAAGGAAATGGATTGAATTGTAGCAGTCCGATAAACATTATATCGCAGGTTCATCGTCCACATCAGCCCCATAAAAATCCGACCCGGCAATTTTATCCCTGTTGATGGAAAGCCTTTTGCATTCTTTGTTTATCAAACATTTTTTCTTGGTTCGATAAAAAAATGGTGGCAACGCCATTGCCGATAAAATTAGTAATGGCTCTTGCTTCAGACATAAAACGATCAACTCCCAATAAAAGAGCTAACCCTTCAATAGGAATTACTTTTGTGGCAGATAAAGTTGAAGCCAAAATAACAAAACCACTGCCCGTAACGCCTGCTGCGCCTTTAGAAGTAACCATTAGTA
>JACVCQ010000042.1:0-6007 GCA_016741945.1 Chitinophagaceae bacterium | reverse complement strand
ACGATTCACACCCAAAAAAAATGAACACCATATCAAAAGGATATTTTTTAGAGGCAATAAAGATTAAACCAAAATGACAAAACTCTCTGCACAAAACGCTGTCTTCGCGTTAAGAGTTAACATTAAATATTACAAATATTGAAGAAATTTGATGTAAGTTCAACTCAATATGAAATACCTGAGCAAGAAAAATAACCGCCATGGATAAATAAATAGAAGTGCCATCCAGGTTGAAAGAATAACCCGTAGGAACCACCAATCCAACAACCGATTTGTGACATCCCATGTGTTCTAATTTTTCCATCAGCGATGGTAACGCTGCTTCAGAAGAAGAAGTACCCAGTACTATTAATAATTCATTTTTGATGTACCCTAAAAAAGACCAGAGTGAAATTTTATAATACCGCAATATGCTCCCTAAAATCAGGAAAATAAAAACACCCATCGTAAGGTATACACAGATCATCAGCTTGGCCAAAGGCACTAAAGTAGCGAGTCCATACTTACCAATGGTATATGCCATGCCGCCAAAAGCGCCAATGGGTGCTGCTTTCATCACCCAATGCAAGGCTTTGAAAATATATTTTGATGCAAAATAAACAGGCTTCAAAAGTTTATCCTTATTGGGTCTTTTACTGATGATCATTCCAAAAAGAATGGATAACAGTAATACCTGAATGGTAATATTCTCTCTGAAAAAATCCCACCAGTTGATTGACACATCTGTATTACGATATCCGGAGATGTCTCCTGTTTTTACCGCAGAAGTATCAACACCCGCTCCGGGTTGTACCAAGTGTGCAACCACTACACCAATTACCAATGCTAAAGTGGTTACAATTTCAAAATACAAAAGCGCTTTACCCCCTACACGACCCACCCTTTTCAAACTATCCATACCACAGATACCTACAACAATGGTAACTACAATAATCGGATTGATGAACAGCTTAATAATATCAATAAAGTATTTTCCCAGCGGCTGCATCGCAACACCTGTTGCCGGAGAAAAATGTCCTAATAAAATACCGGCACATATGGCGAGTAATACCCAAAATGTGAGGTTCGTAAATATCTTTTTAGCCATTCTGTTTATTTTCTATCGGGTATTACAGCATTCACAATTTGAGTACAAAAGCTGATCTCCGCATCTGTTAATTGCATGATACGAAAACTTTCACCATCCTTATCCCAGTAGTTATAGACTTTCGCATAGTTTTTAGGGAGTGTTCCTGTTATGGATTTCACAAAGCCCAATGCGATCATAAAAGTTCCCAATGCAGAAGGGTGTGACCCATCCGTGTGGAATAATTCCATATCCGGTTTTTCAGCTCTTGCTTTCGCCCAACAAGCACCTATGGGAACACGAATGGCGCCTGTTTTCGTTGCCAATTCTTCATATGCAGCATTGATGATATCTTGTGTTTCCGGCGTATTTTTTCTTGACCATGTATTATAGAGATATGTTGAAGACCCGCTTTGTTTGATGAGTTTTGCAAAAGCTTGTCCATATAGCAGCAAACTATCTTTATGTTGTATCGGCCACATACTATTATCTTGTATGACCACTATTTGGTATTTGCCTTCTGTAATCGCTTCTTTAGATTTCAGACCACGCAAACCATTCCAGTGTTCTCCTAAAGTGGCTCCACCAATAACAGACTTCCTACAAATGATTTTTTGATGCATACTATCGGTAATCAATCCAATCATTTGTATCAGGTTATTGTAATAAACATAACTATTGCCTACAAATAGAACACGGGTGGTATCCTTCTTTTCTGCCGCTTCTATGGCAGAAGCAGTATAAAGCAATAAGCATCCCAATATGAATAAGCGAGCAAAAAAGTTTTTCATACACTCCCGAATATTTATCGGTTAATAGGCGTTGGATCAAAAATAGTTGGCAATGGATTTGGAACAGCGGTATTGATATCTATTTCAAATTGCGGATAGATAAACCTTTGCGGAAACTGTGTTCCAAAATTCAAAGGAACCGGCACACGAATATCTGTTTCTTTGAAGACACGACGTAAATCATTATACCCTTCAATCTGACCAATAAAACTAATATAGCGTTCTTCCAAAATTTCACGTAGCAACGCACGATCCTGTGGAAGAGTAGCTGTACCCGCATTTTCCATGCCACCCGGCGCGAAATCTGCAGCTACATAAGCATCAAAACGCCAGTTACCGGTAGTTAGATAGGTGGTATTGATATAAGCGCCGGTATTCATATACGTTCTGTAAGCATTCAGTCTGGCTAAACCCGCTGTAAAACCATTTACACGGGTATCTGCTTCTGCCAGAATTAATAAATTCTCAGCAAAACTTACCAGTGGGAAAAAAGTAGTTTGTCCGAAAAAACCATTCACGGTAAAGTTGAGGTTATTGGCCGAATTATAAAAATACTGCCAACGAGCACGGTCATTTGTTTTAGCATTACCACGATAACGGGTATTGGTTGGATTAAGAATACTTGACGCATACATACCCGTTGCATCAATCCAATTCGGACGATCTAAAGACAAGAATTGGAAATACAAATTAAATGCTCCTCGATTGGTAGCGAAATGAGGTGCCATAAAATTATTAGCCTGTGCATTGATACCATTCTGTGCCGCAGCTAAAGCGCGAGGATAATCGCGTACCTGTAAAAAATAACGCGCTTTGAGTGTATTCGCAGTTTGAATCCAGCGACTCATGTTACCGGCAAAATGAATATCCTGTGCTGAAAAATCAACAAATGCTGTTGAATTCAAATTCACAATAGCACTATCCAACAATGTTTGTAATGCTGTATATACTTGTGTTTGCGGATCAAATTTCGGATTGGGAAAACGATCATCAGCTGCCTCACTGTATGGAATATCTCCCCATAAAGCAGTAGCTGTTCCCAATAAATTGGCTTCCAATACCTGAGTAACACCTAACAGCCTACGGTTATTCACTTGCGCCGCTTTCGTTTTCAGGATACGGATATTTTTAAACGCACCGGAATATATACGCTGCCATGCTGCATCAAAATTTCTGGCAATAACCGTGTATTGATGATAGGATTGGTATTGTTGGGTAAAGCCTCTGAAATGACCAGACCACATACCCGCAAAACGCGCCAAGTCTCCTTCCTGTATATTCATATTGCCTACCATAATACTGGTCAGCATACTGTTGGCATCTGCATCAACCGGATTGTTAGGATCTGTATTAACACCTTCCACCAATTTGCTACAAGAAGTCAAAACAATGGTGACGATGATGAATGGTATAAAAATCTTTTTCATGTTGTCGAATTGAATGTGTTAAAAATTCAGCTTAAGTGTAAAGAGATAAGAACGGGTTGGCGGGTTCACAAAATAGACCACGCCTCTGCCTGATCCGGAACCCGACACATTCGCATCCGGATCATACCCATTGACCTTACTGATGATAAATAGATTACGTCCACTTAGCTCAAAACCAATACTACTCACCCCTAATTTGCGTTTCAAATAATCGCTGTTGAGTGTATACCCCAGATTGATTTCGCGGAACCTTGTCCAGGTAGCATCTTCCAAAAACTGTTCACCCACATTTCCAAACCATCCGCCCGGACCCGTATACCAACTTTGGTCTAGTGCAACATCTCCTCCTCCAAAATTTGCTATGTTACCACGGAAAGGAGTTCCCGCTGTAATGGTGGTACCATTATACCTGCGTAGGTTACCGGTTGAGGTACGCTCAAATCCGGTGGCCGCAGAAGTTCCATAATCTAATAATACAGCTTCAGTACCATTAATCACCTGACCGCCTTGTGAATGCTCCATTAAGGCATTGAGATAGAATTTTTTATACTTCAAGTTGAACCCAAATGCTGCACGCCATTCAGGATTGGGGTCTCCAATGGGCTTAGCTGTTGGATCTACCGTTGGAAAACCATTGGCGTCTAACAATAATTTTCCGGTAGCATCTCTTTGAAAGGCATTCGAAAACAGTATACCGAGTGGATAGCCTTCTACTGCACGGGAAGAAACACCGGCACTACCACCCAAAGTAATAGATCCGGCACCGCTTAAATTCGTAACCAGGTTACGGTTACGTGTCCAGTTCATATTCAAATCCAAACTCCAATCCTTTTTCTGAACCAATGCATAAGAGAGATCCAATTCAACACCTTTATTTTGAATGGTTCCGGCATTCGAATACAAAGTATTGAAACCGGTAGCAGGAGATTGTGTTACTGAAATCAAAGCATCTTTAGTATTGTTATCATAATACGTAAAGCCCAGGCTCAGTCGATTATTCAAGAATCGAAGATCAGCACCCATTTCAAATTCTTGTTTTTGTTCCGGTCTTAAGAATGGATTGCCTCTGTCATCATTTTGAACATAAGAACCTGTACCATACAATGCAGGGTCTAAAGCACCGCCCAATCCATCACCCCATGAGCGTGAAATAAACGTGGTGGCTGTTTGATAGGTTTGCGGTTGAACACCCACAATACCAAAAGAGGTTCTGATTTTACCAAAAGAAAGCCATTTCACCGTTTCAAAAGATTTTAACTTGGTAAACTGCCAGGCAAGATCTGCTGAGGGATAAAAAAATGTTTTCTGGGCCAACTGACCAAAAGTGGAAGCAGCTTCCATTCGTCCCGTTGCATTAAAAAACAGTTGATCATTCCATGCCAATCCAATACTGGTATAACCTGCATTCGTGAGGCGGTTCAAATAGCGATCCACTGTTGCAATATTCGCAGGTGTAGCATTGTTAAAATCTTGAGGACCTTCCGGTAAAATAAAATTCAATGATTGTCCGCCAAGCGTTGTTGTCTTTAATGAGTTGTAGTTAAACCCTAATACCATGTTTCCTGATAACTTCTCCGAAAAATCATGTGTTGCCCTTGCAATCACATCGAGGTTAAACTGAAACTCTGAATATTCCTCTCTATTATACTGACCCGTAATGGCATTGGCAGAGAAATAAGGAAAATAATTGGTTTGTTGATCGGTAAAATAATCTAAACCGGCTCTGGTAGTCAGCGTAAACCATGAAGCGGGTTTAATATTTATCTCAGTAGAATTGATAAACCGATTCACAATACTTTTATTCTTGAGACTATTGATGACCCACAGCGGATTGTTGAAACCGGGATTGGTATTGGATCCAATACCATTTCTGTAAGAACGTTGACGATTCGCTACAAATGCGCCTCCCGGACCGGAGAAAAATTGACCAGTATAATCACCATTATCAAAATCAGGTGGAGTACGTAACAACCCAATCAATAAACCGGCATTATTAATACCTCCTTGTAAGCGATTGGAACTTGTAAGAATATATGAGGCCTTATTACTAATACTTAACCACTTGTTGAGTTCACGACCTGCATTCACACGAAAACTGGTTCTACGATAATCGCTGCTGTTTCTAACTACACCTTTTTGATTGAGATCGCTGAAGCTGACAAAATAATTGGATTTATTATCACCACCACTAATACTGAGTGAGTTATCAAGAAATGTTCCGGTACGGAAAATGTCATCGTAGTTTTTTGCGTTAAAAGTTTGCTGTGAATTTTTTTGTGTGATGGGGTAGATGGTATTACCGGTATTCCCTACAAAATATCCGCCGGTAGTATTGAATACATCCGCAGCACCGGAGCGACTGGCAATTTTATCACCCCAGGTACGAATGGCATTTGCCGCCCATACGCCATTGTTTCCTTGTCCATAAGTATCTTGTAAATCATAAAAAGCACTTACCCGATCAAATGAAACAGTGGAACGAAATGCAATATTGGCTTTACCACCCGAACTTCCTTTTTTAGTAGTGATAATGATGACACCATTGGCAGCACGTGTGCCCCAAAGAGCTGCAGCACTGGCCCCTTTTAAAATTTGAATATTGGCAATATCATCGGGGTTAATATCATTCAACCGACTTTGCTGAACGATTTGACCACCGGAAGATTCGTTTCTGGCATCACCACTTACCGGAACACCATCTAATACAATCAAAGGATCTGTAC
>JACVCQ010000041.1 GCA_016741945.1 Chitinophagaceae bacterium | reverse complement strand
AATATATACTTTGTATTTACCAGCCTGCGGTGCAAAGCGTACTTGTTCTACCAAGGTTCGAATATCTTCTACTGAGTTGTTACTGGCAGCATCTAATTCATGGATATTTAAAGAAGTTCCGGCATCAAATGAAACGCAACTATTACAAGTATTACATGCTTCGCCATCTGGTGTTGGGTTGGTACAATTGATTGTTTTGGCAAGAATACGGGCACAAGTAGTTTTGCCCACACCTCTCGGACCGCAAAACAAAAATGCATGCGCCAGTTGATTGTTTTTAATCGCATTTTTCAATGTAGTAGTGATATGCGACTGCCCTACCACTGTACTAAAATTCTGTGGTCTATACTTGCGTGCCGAAACGATGAATTTGTTATCCATATCAGTGGTGCAATATAAGTATTAGCTACGAGCCGTGAGCTACGAGCTGCGAGCAAAAAATGAATGTGTAAAAATTTGTTGTTGACTAGCTCGAGGCTCGTAGCTCACGGCTCGTAGCTACTTATATTCCATCTCCGGATGTCTTTCAAAAGCTCGGTTTTGATCGAAAAGGTAACGGTATGTGACCATTCTGCGACTGGGTATTCCGCCTAGGCTTTTGTAGATATTTAGCATTTTTGGATTCCAGTCACCGGCCCAACCCATTTCATACTCAAAATACCAACCTTTATTTTGGATCAATAAACCACATTCATAGATTAAAAAACTGTCGATACCCAGGGCCTGGTATTTTGGCACTACGCCAAATGCCAAGCCTGTCAATCGTTTACAAGCACCTGTATATTTCATCCATAAAAGATGTAGTTTTTGTAAGATGCCGAATTTCCCATGGAAGTGTTTGAAGTACTGATTGATATCGGGAATATTGATGAACATAGCAATGGGTTCCTCCTTATAATAAGCAAACCATACTACCCGTTCATCCATGATGGGTTTCATCGTTTTGAATAATTTGATCACTTGGTCTTTGGTGATCTCTTTGTTTTCTCCATGTTGTGCCCAAGCGGCATTGTAAACAGTGGCAAAATCTCCCGCATATTTATCTAACTCAGATAGTTTCACATGTTTGGCTTCATAACCAGCTTTGCCTTTGAATTTTGCATGTCTCTCCGGAAAACGCGGGGGTAGGGGGTCATCTACCTTCATGGAATAATAATACTGATTATAGTAGTTCTGAAATCCATAGGTAGTAAAGAGTGATTCATAATAATCAGGATTAAACGACATGCCATACATCGGCTCTTTGTCAAATCCTTCTACCATCAATCCCCACCATTTATCGCGATCGCCAAAATTTATGGGGCCATCCATGGCTTCCATGCCTTGTTCTTGTAACCATTGTTTTGCAGTATCAAATAACAGATTGGCAGTAGCCTGGTCATTGATACAATCAAAAAATCCAATACCACCTGTTGGGAAATCAGTTCCTTTATTGATGTATTTAGAACTGGTAAATGCAGCGATACGACCCACCACTTCACCATCATCAGTTTCAGCAATCCAACGCTTGGCAGTACCATATTTGAATTGTTTGTTTTTTTCAGCATCAAATACAGCTTCTACCTCATTATCTAGCGGTCTGATATAAGCGGGATTGTGTTGGTTGAGTCGTGCACTTACCTCAAGAAACTCTTTCTTTGTAGCTGTATCATTTACTTCAATCAAATGCATAGTCGCAGGTTTACACAAAGGTAAGAAAGTAGTTGAAGTCTCTGATTCAGTAATTCAACTGAATCAGATTGTCTTTATGATTTAAACAATTTTTTAGCCATTTTTTCGTCATGTTTATAAATGTCTTTTCTGAAATTGAGTTCTCCATTTTTATCTACCCAGGCTGTAAAATAAACAATGAATACCGGTACTGCTTTTTTCAAGGCTACCCATTTTTCTTTCTTCAAATGCATGGCACTATCAATGGTTCGATTATTCCAGTTACTATCTTGTCGTAACAGATAGGCTGCCAATTTTTTAGGCTCTGCAATACGGATACAACCATGACTAAAACTTCTGCTTGATTGCGAAAAAAGATTTCGATTCGGTGTATCGTGGAAATAGATATTGTAATTATTCGGGAAAAGAAATTTCACGAGCCCCAGCGAGTTACTGGGCCCCGGATTTTGTCTGATCACAGGTATCTTACCTTCACTAATGATTTCCATATTCTGTTTGGTGAGATAATTCGGATTTTTTTTGATCGCAAGTAGAATTTCACCTTTTACAATGCTTTCGGGTACATTCCAGTATGGGCTGAATACGATGTATTGAAGTTTATCATTGAAAATAACGGTATTATTTGCAGCAGTACCTACAATGACATTAATATCAAATTGTAGCCGACCACTATCATACACATGCATTTTGTATTCCGGAATATTTACTAAAATATAGTTGGTGTCTTTTTCAGGTGGCATCCATCTTAAGCGTTCTAGGTTGATCAGTATTTGGCGTAACCTTTGTTTCAATGGCACATTCATTTCAGTAATCATTTTATTACCAATAACGCCATCCACGGTTAGTCCCATTCTTTGTTGATATTTTTTAGTAGCCATAATGAGGGCTGTATCAAATAAAGGACTATCAATATTTTCTTCCAGATCGCCCACAAGCTGTAAATGCTTCTTAATGGATAAAAGAATAGTTGCCGAATCGCCTATTCGCAGTGATTTTTGAAGTGTGGGAATAAGATCTACTGAATTTTGTTTGGCCAATATGGAGTAGCGTCCTATGTATTGTTGCAGCTTTTTATACTGCTGGTTAAGGGGTGCATATGATTCTTCATTTTTATGAAGGATGGCTGAATCCAGTAATGCATGAAGGTCAATTTTTTTTCTGGGAATAAACCAGCCCAGTTCAGTTGCATCAATATCACTTCCTTTGTATACTTTAGCTGCATAGCGGAAAAACTGTCCGGTCAGTAACAATTCAGTTTTCAATACCAATGAGTCTACCGGCTTATTTCTTTTATTGGATAAAATAAAGCGTTGAAGTAATTGCTCCATCTCAGGATGATACAAACTACTGTCTTCAAAGCTGTTGATATAATTCAATTGTAAGTTCCTGAAGTTTGATGCTTGTTCTGAAAGCCCACTGCTATCAAACCAAGCATATGCATAGTTTCGATCTTTATAAAAATCATTGAATTGTTTTGTATAATCTTGGTAAGTGTAGTTGTTATTAAGGAATTGATCCAACTCAATACTATCCATGAACAGGTCATTGAAGGAAGTAGCTACCGTGATCGTAGTGTCTCTAATAACGGGCTTTTTGGTATTGCCATTACTACAAGATTGTATCAGCCAAAGCGATAGTATACTGCAAACAAATAAATACCTGCTCATGTATTCAATTTACAAAAGGAAGTGATTCCATTGATAAGATAGAAGGAGTTTTTTATGATATTTTCTATCGAATTGATAAAAAAGTACTGGCAACCATTGCAGCAGTTTCTGTGCGCAATCTTGTATTTCCCAAAGAGACAGGTTGAAATGAATGATGGATAGCCAATTTGATTTCTTCAGGAGTAAAATCCCCTTCCGGGCCAATCAGTATTAATACAGATTTGGTAAGTGAGATTGTTTGAATGGGTGATTTAGAATCCTCTTCACAATGTGCAATGAGTTTTTGTATTGCCGAATTTTGCTGAACCAATTCCTGAAATTTTACAGGCTCATGTAAAATGGGTAACCAACTTTGTTGACTTTGCAACATGGCCGAAATAACAATTTGTTGCATTCTGTCGAAACGAAAACGAATATGTTCCGTTCTTGTGCAGATCAAGGGGACGATTTCTGTAATACCTACCTCCGTTGCTTTTTCTAAAAACCATTCAAATCGACTGGCATTTTTCAGCAATGAAACGGCAATAATTGTTTTTTTCTCGGGAGGAGGATTTTGTTTTTCGGATTCGATGGTAACCGTACAGTGTTTTTTATCCTCGTTAGCAATGCGGGCTGTGTACAATCCGCCTTTACCATTGGTAAGTTGTAATTGCTCACCTGTTCTCATTCTGAGTACCTGAATACAATGCTTACTGGTTTCTTCACTCAATTCGAATAATGAGGAAGATACAGCAACTGTTGGTTCATAAAAGAAAGGTAAAGCCATCAAGAAAAAGGATTATTCACAATTGACCATTCATCATTCACACATTAAAAAGGAACATCGTTATCAAAACCTTCATCAAAATCGCCTCCATTCATTTTACTTCCTTTTTGGATAAAGAGCTTACCACCATCCGGTTCAGTATTTGAATTGGGCAATGTACCAGGTGCTAATGGTCTGTAATTGCCGCTACCCAAAAATTTAGTGTCATCACTCGCTACTTCAAATTTCTGGATCGCTAAGTTGGCTTTGAGTATGATATTTTCAAGCGAACCATTTCTATGCTTTGCAATACGTATATGGGTTTCACCTTTTGTACTTTCCCCCATTTCATTATTATTCACTTCATAGTATTCAGGTCGATAGATAAACATTACCATATCTGCATCCTGTTCAATGGCACCGGATTCACGAAGATCACTTAGCTGTGGAATTTTACTTTCTTTTCTGGTTTCCACTGCACGACTCAATTGGCTCAATGCAATGATAGGAATACTTAATTCTTTAGCCAATGCTTTTAAGCTTCGTGAAATGGTACTAATTTCTTGCTCACGATTTGAATTTCTGTCTGCGCTACCACTCATTAGCTGCAGGTAATCGATGATGATGAGTCCGACATTGTATTTGTTCACCATTCTTCTTGCCTTGGCACGGAATTCGAAAATATTCAAAGCGGCAGTATCATCAATATAAAGGGGTGCATTTTCCAATGCTTTAATTCCCTTGTGTAATAGCTGTTCGTATTCATGATCTTCAAGTTTACCTCGAGAAATTTTTTCAAGTGGTATTTCACTTTCTGCACTTAGAATACGTTGTACCAATTGAGATGCGCTCATCTCCAAACTGAAAAATCCAACACCTACAGGTTTAATTTTATTCAGTGCTGCATTCCTTGCCAGGTTCAATGCGAAAGCTGTTTTACCAACGGAAGGTCTAGCCGCAAGAATGATTAAATCAGTAGGTTGCCATCCATAAGTTACCCGATCTAATGTTGAAAATCCACTCGGTACACCCGATACATCTTCGGTTTTGGTTCGGAGCTCATCAATTCTATTCAGTGTTTTGGCTAATACATTTCCAACATCTTCAAAATTCTTTTTGAGATAATTGTTGGTGATATTAAACATTTTGGTTTCACTGTCATCGAGTAAATCAAAAACATCTGTACTGTCTTCATAAGCATCGCCAATGATTTCACCGCTGATGCGGATCAGTTCACGCTGAATAAATTTTTGTAACACAATGCGAGCATGAGCGTCAATATTTGCGGTAGAAACAACTGTATTGGTGAGTTTAGTAACATAATAAGGGCCACCCACTGCATCCAGTTGTTCTTTCATTTTCAGTTCTTCCACAACAGTGAGGATGTCGATTGGCATACTCTTCTGTTGCAAGCTTTGCATTGCTTTGAAAATGAGTTGGTGTGCTTCTACATAAAAACATTCCGGTTTCACAATTTCTGTAACGGTATCAAAAGCACTTTTTTCCAGCATGATAGCACCCAAAACAGCTTCCTCTAATTCTTTAGCCTGTGGGGGTACTTTTCCATATACCATTGTGCTAAGATCTATTGCGGGTTTTCTTCTCTTTCGGTCTTTATTCAGTCTAGTCAGATCCATGTTGTAGTCAGTTCTTTGTTGTTGGTTTGTAAGTTTCCTTATTCCTTCCTCAGTTATTTCCAGTGTTATGGAATTGTTACCTCGGCAGTTAGGGGGAGCGAATATGGGGTAGAAAATTGTCTTACTAAAATTTTTTTCGGGCATTTTTCATCCACATCAATTCACAGTTCCACGCAGTTTATTCACGCCTCTATTCACACAAATTACTAAGGTTATCCCCCAAAATCAAAAGTTTTCCGACCAAACACACAGGAAATGCACAAATGGCTGTGTACAAAGAAATTTCTAAAAAATGGGGTTGGAGATGGGGGAAAAGCGTAATTAAGAAGCTATGAGCTGTGAGCTACGAGCCGCGAGCAATGGCCAATTTTTATGAAACTTATTCACCAAAAACGAATTTAAATATTTGTATTTATCTACTTATACTACCACCTCAAAGCTAGTTGCCCGCAGCTCGTAGCTCATAGCTCATAGCTCATAGCTTAGCTTATTATCCTTACTTTTACACCCCGAAAAGAGCAATCGAATATGACCATTAGTTACAATTGGCTGAGTGAATACCTCCCTACAACCCTTGAACCTGAAGCATTGTCGAAAATTCTCACTTCTATTGGATTGGAAGTGGAGAGTTTGGAAGCTTATGAAAGTGTCAAAGGTGGATTGAAAGGGTTGGTAATAGGTGAAGTACTTACCTGTGAGCAGCATCCCAATGCTGATAAATTAAAGATCACTACCGTAAATATTGGTGGAGAAACGCCGCTGCAGATTGTTTGTGGGGCTGCCAATGTAGCTACCGGTCAAAAAGTAATTGTTGCAACCGTTGGCACCACTATTTATCCCATCAATGCAGAGCCATTAACCATGCGGGTTGCCAAAATTCGTGGGGTGGAAAGCCAGGGTATGATTTGTGCGGAAGATGAAATCGGCTTGGGCACGAGTCATGATGGAATCATGATATTAGCAGCCGATTTGATTCCTGGTACTCCCGCTGCCACGTTATTTACACCTTACAATGATTGGATTTATGAGATTGGATTAACACCCAATCGGATGGATGCTATGAGTCATTTGGGAGTGGCAAAAGATGTTTGTGCCTATCTCACCCACCACGAAAAAGAAACCAAACCTGTTTCCCCATTCAGCAATACATTCAAAGTTGATTCAAAAAAATTACCAATCAACGTAAGGGTAGAAAATCAAGAAGCTTGTCCAAGATATGCAGGAGTAAGTATTTCAGGGGTTACCGTACAAGAATCTCCGGCTTTGTTAAAGAATCAATTATTGGCCCTTGGGCAAAGTCCTATCAATAATATTGTTGACATTACAAATTATGTGTTGCATGAAACCGGACAACCATTGCATGCGTTTGATGCAGATGCCATCAAAGGTGGAGAAGTAGTGGTAAAAAACCTAGCTGAGGGAATTAGTTTCATTACACTAGATGAAAAAGAACGGAAACTATCAGCAGAAGATCTCATGATCTGTAATGGATCGGGAGAAGGCATGTGTATTGCCGGTGTTTTCGGTGGAAGTAAGAGTGGTGTTACGTCAGCAACAACGAATATTTTCTTAGAGAGTGCGTGGTTTCATCCTATTTCTGTTCGTAAAACATCTCTACGACATGGATTGAGAACAGAAGCAGCTACCCGTTTTGAAAAAGGAGTAGATATCTCTGCTTGTGTACAAGTATTACAGCGTGCGGCTTTGTTGATTAAAGAAGTAGCGGGTGGGGAGATTGCAAGTGATGTTACAGATACATATCCTTCACCTAAAGCCAAAACAGAAGTGGCAGTGAAGTATCATTACATCAAAAAATTAAGCGGAAAGAACTATCATCCAGATAAAGTTAAAAAGATACTGAATGCATTGGGTTTTGAAGTGGTGAAAGAAGATATTGATGAACTTAAAGTAGCAGTTCCGTTCAACAAACCGGATATCAGTATTCCGGCAGATATTGTAGAGGAAATCATTCGTATTGATGGTCTGGATAATATTGATATTCCTACTTCTATTACTATTAGTCCGGCCATAGACGCATCAGGAGTGAAAGAAGCATTGAAGGATAAGATTGCCGGTTATTTGGTTGGACTGGGTTTTGTTGAAATACTTACCAACTCCATTACCAATAGTAAATATTTCTCAGAAGATGTATTGGCAGGTTCAGTCAAGATGTTGAATAATCTCAGTGTTGAGTTGGATGTTTTACGTCCAACCATGTTGGAAACCGGCCTCGAAACGGTGGCTTATAACCTGAACCGTAGGAACCTGCATTTGCAGTTGTTTGAATTTGGGAAAACCTATGCAACAGATGGTGTTGGTCAATATCGTGAAGAAGAACGTTTATGTATATACTTGACCGGACAATCCACTGAAGCAGGATGGAGAGGGAAACCGGGTGTTTTTGACATTTATCACGGAAAGGGGATTGTGCAAGCCATCATTCAATTGACAGGCTTGAAGGGACTTCATTTTGTTACATCTGTGAATGATGCCTCGATATTGGAATTATATGTCGGAAAACAACAAGTGGGAATTGTAACGGAAGTAGATAAAAAGAAAGCAGCGGCATTTGATATCAAACAAAGTGTTGTGTTTGTAGACATCAACTATCTGACTTTGACTCAATTGGTATCCCAACAAAAAATCACTTACAAAGAAGTAAATAAGTTCCCGACTATGCAGCGTGATCTGGCGTTGGTGGTGAATCGGAATACCACTTATGCAGCAATAGAAGCGGTGGTACAGCAATTAAAGATTCCTCGTCTTACGGATATGCGTTTATTTGATGTATTCGAAAGTGATAAACTGGGAGCAGGAAAAAAATCAATGGCCATCAGTTTCACTTTTACCGACGAAGAAAAAACCCTGACTGATAAAGAAGCCGATAGCATGGTAGCCAAGCTGATTCAGGCGCTGGAGAAGGAAGTGGGAGCGGAGATTAGGAAATAGTGAATAGTGAATAGTGAGTTTTGATATTTCCTACTCACTACTCATTACTCACTATTCACTATTGACCACTCACTCAACGTGCAAAACAAGTGCACTAAAAATGTTGTAACCCCTAAAATTGAAACTATCTTAGAGAGATGTTAGATCTTGATCGGCATATAAAAAATATTCAAGAAAAGCTTCAGCAATTGTTGCGAAATCAGCAAGTGTTGGTGAAGGAGAACCAGCGGTTGATGAAAGAGTTGGAAAAAAGCAAGCAATCCTTAGCGGAAAAAGAAGCTGCCATTGCGATGCTTCATCAACAACTGGATGCACTGAAACTTAGTGCTACAGCGCAATCTCCGGAAGAAAAAGCTGTATTGGAAAAACGGATCAATGGTTATCTCAAAGAAATCGATAAATGTTTGGCGCTGTTAAATACCTGATCACATGTCTGAATTAATTCCTGTCAATATTGTCATCGCAGATCGTAACTACCGTCTTCGTATTGAACCCCAAGACGAAGAAATGGTACGTAAGACTGCTGGATTGATCAATGATAAAATCACCGAGTTCAAGACCAACCTGGCGGGTAAAGACATGCAAGACTATGTTTCGATGGTGTTGCTATGGTTTGCTACCGAACAGAACCAAAGCGGAATAGAACTGGTTAAATGGGAAGAAGCATCCCAAAAACTGACTGCTCTAGAACGTCAGCTCGATAAAGCCTTGGAAGAATAGTCCATAGACCATAGTCCATAGACCATAGTCCATAGACCATGGTAGTTAGTCGGTAGGAGGAGGAATAAAGCAAAAAATTGTTCTTGCCATGGACTATGGACTATAAGCTATGGACCATAAGCCATGGACTATTCTAAACAGATTTCACTTTTCTTCTACGTATTTAATTATCTTCGCTTTTATCCGTTTACTCATTATTGTAAATTGTGATGTGTTATTGTGAATCAATGATTTGAACTATTTAAAAAAAGAATTAGAAAATGGACCAGACGCTTGTCTTGATCATAGCTGCACTTGTGGCACTTATTGTGGGGTTGATAGCAGGTAAATTCATCTTTGCCAAAAACACCCAAAAACAAATTGACGAAGCCAATCTACAGGCACAAAATATCCTGAAAGAAGCGGAGCTAAGGGCTGAGACCATCAAAAAGGAAAAACAGCTGGAAGCCAAAGAGCGCTTTGTGCAGTTAAAAGCTGAGCATGAGCGTGAAGTCAATGAACGCAACCGTAAGATCAGTGAATCCGAAAATCGTGCGAAGCAGAAAGAAATCTCCATCAATCAAAAAGAAGCCGCTTTAGATAAGCAGATCAAGGAAAACGAAGCGATCAAGGAAAACCTGAATCGTCAAATTGAAGTGGTGAATGTGAAGCGCACCGAGTTGGAAAAGCATCAGGAAGAACATATCCGTAGACTCGAAAAAATTGCTGGTCTCAGTGCAGAAGAAGCAAGGGCACAATTGGTGGAAAGTCTGCGTCAGGAAGCACAAACCAGGGCACTTACCTTACAACAGGAAATCATTGAAGATGCGAAGCAGAAGGCGAATAAGGAAGCGCGTAAGATCGTTATTCAAACCATTCAGCGTACTGCTGCCGAGCAAACCATTGAAAATACGGTTACTGTATTCAATCTGGAAACAGATGAAATCAAAGGTCAGATCATTGGTAGAGAAGGTAGAAATATTCGTGCCATTGAAGCTGCTACCGGTGTTGATTTGATTGTGGATGATACACCCGAAGCCATTATCCTTTCTTCCTTTGATCCATTGAGAAGAGAGATTGCCAGACTAAGTTTACAGAGGCTGGTAACTGACGGACGTATACACCCTGCCCGTATTGAAGAAGTAGTAGAAAAAACCCGACGCCAGTTAGAGGAGCAGGTGATGGAAATTGGAGAGCGTACGGTAATTGAGATGGGTATTCATGGTTTGCACAAAGAGTTGATTCGTATTGTTGGTAAAATGAGATTTCGTTCTTCTTATGGACAAAACCTGTTGATGCATAGTCGTGAAACTGCTAATCTTTGTGGTATCATGGCAGCTGAATTAGGCATGAATCCTAAATTGGCCAAGCGTGCCGGATTATTGCATGATATCGGAAAAGTTCCTGATGAAGAAACGGAATTGAGTCACGCATTACTAGGGGCTAAATTAGCAGAGAAGTATGGTGAAAATCCGGCGGTGGTGAATGCCATTGGTGCTCACCATGATGAAATGGAAATGTTATATGTGATTTCTCCAATCGTACAAGCCTGTGATGCCATCAGTGGGGCACGGCCGGGTGCACGTAGAGAAATCATGCAGCAATACTTGCAAAGAATCAAGGACTTGGAAAATCTGGCATTAGCTTATCAGGGTGTAGAAAAAGCGTATGCCATTCAGGCGGGAAGAGAATTACGCGTCATCGTAGAAGCTGAAAAAGTAACAGATGGCCACAGCGATAAACTCAGCTTCGAAATCGCCCAAAAAATTCAAACCGAAATGACCTATCCGGGTCAGATTAAAGTTACTGTGATAAGGGAGAAGAGAGCGGTGAATGTAGCGAGATAAGCTATGAGCTGCGAGCCTCGAGCTACGAGCTTGATATATTTTTACTATAAAACCACCTTTGAATATGAGGTGGTTTTTTGTTGTTTGATGTTGACTAGTGCAC
>JACVCQ010000040.1 GCA_016741945.1 Chitinophagaceae bacterium | reverse complement strand
TGTAAAGTTTTGTAACTAGGGATATCTACAATTTCTGAAGCCTCAAAGTTACTAATGATGTCTCCCTGATCAAAAAAAGCAGTGGCATGTAAAGAAAATTGACCGGTTGCAGGGTTTCTAACTACCCTTGCAAAATCAACCCGATCATTCTTAAGAGGTTCGGGAATTACGAGTGGAAGTGGTATCATGCCGGGTTTATCGTTGGTTACTTAAAGTTCTCCAATAGAACGGTATACCTGTATGGATTGTATCGTTTATTAGTCCACATTTTTAATATGAATTATCAACAATGAACAGCTTGTTACAGGATTTTATAACTTGGTGGTTTCGAATCATAGATTTTAAATCATCATGATGTTACAATATTCACCGGAAGAAGCCTTTGCTGCCTTGCATCTGAGTTTACCACCTGCTCCTGAACCCTTAGGTTTATACAAGCCATGTTTGGTAGATGGAGAATACCTGTATCTATCAGGACATGGCACTTTACAAAATGATGGTAGTTGGATTGTTGGTATTGTTGGGCTAGACATGGATAAAGAAGCGGCAAAGCTTGCAGCCCGACAAGTAGGGTTAGCCATGATTGCAACGATAAAAAAGAATATGGGTAGTTTGGATAAAATCAAACGCGTGATCAAAATATTGGGGATGGTGAATGCTGTTCAGGGTTTTGCAGATCATCCTTTTGTTATCAATGGTTGCAGTGAGTTATTCGCAGCCATTTGGGGCCCCGATCATGGTATTGGCGTGAGAAGTGCGGTAGGTATGAGTTCCTTACCCGGCAATATTCCGGTTGAAATTGAAGCCATTTTTGAATTACATGTATGAGTGAAAAAAATTACTCTTGGTTTACTATACAGGATGTATCAACCATTGATACACCTGCATTACTCGTGTACCCCAAAAGAGTACAGCAGAATATTGATGCAGCCATCAAATTGGTAGGCGATCCTTCCAGACTTAGACCGCATATTAAAACACATAAAACCAAAGAAGTTACTGAAATGCTGATGTATTCCGGTGTACATCAGTTCAAATGCGCTACCATTGCCGAAGCTGAATTGCTGGGTATTTGTAAAGCACCGGATGTTTTATTGGCTTATCAACCTGTTGGTCCCAAGTTAAAACGATTTCTTTCTTTGATACAGTATTATCCTGCAACAAAATATGCTTGTTTGTCCGATAATATTCCTGCTGCCAAAGAAATTGCAGCAGCAGCGAAAGAACAGAATATTCAAATCACTGTATATATAGATCTGAATGTAGGTATGAACAGAACCGGTATTGCTCCTGAATCAGCAACCGATTTAATTCAATACTGTTTACAGGAATCATCTATTCAACTTGCCGGATTACATGCATATGATGGTCATATCAGAAATCCTGATGCTGCAGAAAGGAAAAAAATTTGTGATACTGCTTTTGCAAGAACGGCTGCATTGCACCAAACTATACAAGATCAATATGGAATCAATTTAACCATCATTGCAGGTGGAAGTCCTAGTTTCCCCATACACGCAGAAAGAGAAACAGTGATTTGTAGTCCGGGTACATTTGTGTATTGGGATCATGGTTATGGTTCATTGTTTCCCGAGCATCCTTTTATTCCTGCTGCGTTGGTATTAACAAGGATTATTTCTTTACCTGCGCCCGGTATCATTTGTACAGACTTGGGTCATAAATCTATTGCAGCTGAAAATCCATTGGATAAAAGGGTCATGTTTTTAAATGCTCCTGAATTAAAAGCTGTTTCTCAAAGTGAGGAGCATCTGGTATTAAGTGCTCCTGATAATCATACCTATCAGCCCGGAGATATTTTATATGGATTACCCATACATATCTGTCCAACCTGCGCCTTATATGAAAGAGCGATCACTATAATCGATCATCAAAAAAATGGTGAGTGGATGATTACCGCACGGGATAGAAAAATTCAGTACTAATCGTCGTTTTTCGTTTTAAAATCCTGTAAATCAATGGATGTAATGGGCTGTCATGATTTTGGCATCCTATTTGCATTTTCATGGTATAAATATTTGACACATGAAGAAAGTAATATTCTTATGGTTGATTTCATTGGGATGGATGAGTCAACAACATGCAGCTGCGCAGATACGTATCAATGCCAATATCAATATTGGTAGCCAGCCATTGTGGGGGCCAGTAGGATATGATTATGTTGATTATTATTACATGCCTGATATGGATGTGTATTATCATGTTCCACAGCGTCAATTTATTTATTTGGATCGCGGTCGATGGATATTTGCCGCTTCTTTACCGGGTAGATACAGGGGTTATAATTTATATACAATACCCAAGATCGTAATCAATGAATCCAGACCTTATCTAAGAGCAGATGTGTATCGTGTAAAATATAAAAATTGGAAAGGGCCTAAACAAGTAGTGATCAGAGACAGTGATGATGATCGTTATAGAAATCATCCCGGCAGAGGTCATGGTAATGGTCGCGGCAACGGTAATGGAAATGGTAAAGGAAAAAACAAAGGATAAAAGATATATCCCCCTTGATGAAAAAAGCTGTTCATTATTCGGGCAGCTTTTTTATTGTACAATAAGCCGTCCATTCAGTGTTCTATCATTGGCTTGCATGATCACATAAAAATAAACACCTCTTTGCAATAATGGCATACGAAGCTGATTCCGAAATCCTGACAGCGATGCTTTCATCACCATTCTGCCAAACACATCGTATAAGCGAAACTCTCTATTATCAGGATCTGCATCCATAATATTCAATGTTGCACCCGGTTGTATTGGATTGGGGAATACATAATATTTTTCAGTACCGAAAAGCAATACTTGTTCGGGTTGTGTATAATAAGTAGTGCCATTTTGCAATGTAACTTTTGCACGATATACATTCAATCCATTATTGGCAGGAGTATTTATGATAAATTGATTGCCTGTTACAGGTGCTATTTCACGAACTGCTGAAAAACCCGATGCAGTTAATTTTTCGAATGCAATTTTTGCAACCTGATACGTGGTACCCAGTTGTAAATTAAGTCTTGCAGCATTTGTACCGGATGGGTCTGCAATAAATCCACTGATATAACAAGCCACCTGTTGTTGCCGGTAATCAAATGTATAGGCTCGCCTACCTTCTATTTGTAATGGAAGGAGGGGTGCTACACTGAAAAAGCTATAAGGATTATTTTGTTTCAACTGGATCAAAGCAGTATCACTAAGTGTGATAAAGGGTTCCATATATTTCTCTCCGAGTCTATACACCCGATAACGATCTACTTTTGCTTTTTGCCAGTAGATTAAGAAAGAATCAGAACAATTAAAGCCTGTGTTGATCAGTAAATTTTTAGATATGCCGGCGGTATCACTTAACCAAAATCGTTGTGTTGTTTTCAGGCGTAATTGAATAGCGGCAGTGGTATCAGGTGGTTGCCATTGAAAATATTTATTGGAAACTTGTACACCATGTGCTACTGTTTGCCAATTACCATTATTCAATCTGTATTCCAAAGTAGCGGTATCAGTAAGGGTGCTCTCCCAACGCAGGGTATTTTTTCTTGTAGGATCTAATACATCGCCTTTTACGGGATAACTGAATATACAATGGTCAACCGTATCAAATTGCCAGGCAATACTGTATTCCTGTATCAAAATAGGAATGGACGTGCCCAGAATTTTTATGTTATAAACACCCGGAGGAGGTGTGTTGATGGTGATTTGCTCATGGTTATTCAGTGTGTCTCGTTTTCTGATGGCAGGCTTCCGAAGTGAATCTGCATGTGGAAATGAATTCAAGACCCAGGGTTGCCATGTTTGCGAACTTGCAGGATGTTCTAATACCAAGTCTAAGTCATTCACCAATGCCTTATAAGCATTGGGTTGTCCGTGTTGATCTGTCCAACTAAGTGTTACTTTCAAATGGATAGCTCCATTGGGTATGGTTATTTGATGAGATCGTTGTTCTTGATTCTTAACAAGATCACGAAAAAATCTGTTCTCTTCTATGGTTTGTATGGCTCTGTATGCATTTACCATTCCATATCCCGAAACAAAATCCGGACCCGCTGTTCCGATATCATCAGCACTATTAAATAATATGGCCCGTACTGTTGCAGGTTCTATTCTTTGATTATGCTTTTCTTGATAGGCTTGTTGCAGCAATGCAATAATTCCTGAAACGATGGCTGCTGCCCCTGAAGAACCATCTTCACCCAAAGCCACCAGTTCCGGTTTCAGTCTACCGTCATAAGCAGGACCTCGCGAACTGAGTGCCGGTACTATACCAAAAGAATCTGTAGCACCCACGGCAATAGTGTTCTTTGACATTTTAAAACTACCTGTTAGATTGGCGTAGCCATTGATACCGGCATAATTACCGGAAGTAGAACTTTGTGTTCCTTGATTACCTGCCGAAAAAATATGCATGGGTGATAAAAAGTTGGATACCAGTTGATCATATGCAGATGCATCTGCACCATAATAATTTTCTATTCCGGTTCCGTACGAATGATTCTGAACAGTAATTAAAGGATTGATAAACGGAGAAAAAACATCGGGCAAGAGATTGGCAAAATCCGATGAAGCAATGGAAGCCCCATATGCAAAGCCTTTTCCGGTATAAAAACTATTACCGCCACCGGCTGCAATAGTAGCCATTGTAGTGGCATGTGTTTCCATTCTGGATGATGCCAGTGAAGAAGTAATATATCTGCCTTTGAAATCAATATCAGTGGTATCAAATCTATTTTCTTTGATGGAAATTGTTCTTCCACTACCATTAAGGGATGGCCAGATACGATGAGCAAGATTGCCCTTGTTGGCAGACAAATCAAATCCGGTAAGTTCTCTTTCTACATAGGGTTGTGATACTGGTGCTATAAAGACAATAGCGGGGTGATGCAAGAGATGATCTTCGATCCAGTTCCAGGAAGTTTTGATTTGAATGTTTTTGCCGGACGCATGTATTAATGATACAGTATCTTTTACATTATTACAGTGTGATACTACTTCTGTATCATCCACTGTTGTAATGAGCCAAATTTGTTTTTGATTTCTTATTTCAGTGGTAGCAGGTATTGTAAAACCCGGAGGGAATTTCCATAGATCGTTTACAGGTATCAACTTGCCATGGTGAGAAAGAGAAGCTATTGTTTTTGTATCCTGTATCTGAACAATGGCAATGGTATCTGCTAGTTTTCTGAGTACGTGTATTTGATTGGTTATGGTTCCGATGAATGCAAAAGTTCTGATTGTAGCATCTTTTTCGGGTAAAAAAGCTGAAGTTGGTTCAACAAATTGTTTTAAATCATCAGGGCTAGAGTGCCTGCTCAAAGATTGTGAGTGGGCATACATAACAATAAACAAGCAATAACCAAACAAGATACTTCTCATGAATATCGGAAACTGGAGTGTTAAAGATAGGTAAATCGTTTTTTCGCTCATCTACGTATCTGATCAAAGAATAGACTGCATTTTTATTCGGGTTTATGAATCTGCTTGCGGTTTTGCAACAGCGTTGCTCAAATTTGCTTTCGTCGGATTCATACATTTCTTAAATTCAGTCTGAAATCCAATGATGCTGTAAACCATTTGTAAAATCCAAACTAAAACACATGAGAAAAAACATGCGCCTTTCTTTCGCTGTTATCGCATTACTGATAATGGCCGTTTCCTGTCAAAAAGCAGTGGCTCCCGAGCAAGAAATCAAAAAAGAAGTTTCACAAGATGTGATTAACAGTGTAAAAGCACTGGGCTTTTCTTCCGATAATATTATTGCCGAAGAAGGCGGTTATATTGTTGAAGGAGATATTTTTATTCCTACCAGTGAATTAAAACGTTCTTTAAATGGGACTATTCTGCGCGTTGGCGAAGTAGAGCAGTACCGAACTACTAATTTAGTAACTCGTTTGCCTAGAACCATTACTGTTGCACTAACCAGTAGAATTGATGCAGCCATTTATGGTCCTGTTTTAGACGAAGTAGTGCGAAGATTTAACGCAGAAAATTTACAAATCACACTTCAAAGAGTTAGCTCAGGTGCAAATATCACATTTGATCGTGCAAGTGGCAGCTATTTGGCTTCTGCTGGTTTTCCAACTTCCAGTGGAGATCCTTTTAATTCTGTAAAAGTAAATACCCGTGCCATTGGCTCAGGAACCTCTACTACTTTTATCAATTATGCTGCAACTATTTTTGCACATGAGTTAGGTCACTGTATCGGCTTCCGTCATACAGATTATATGAATCGTGCGTATAGCTGCGGTGGCTCTGCCGTTAATGAAGGTGCTTCTACAGTGGGTGCTATTCATATTCCCGGAACGCCAACAGGACCCGATCCTAATTCATGGATGTTAGCTTGTATTGGTAGTGGTGTAAACCGTCCATTCAACGCCAATGATAAAACAGCATTAAACTATTTGTATTAATACTTAAGCCTCATTACCCAACAAACAAAAAGGTTTACAGCAAGAAGGGCGATAGATAATTAATCTATCGCCCTTGTCTATGTTATATGGTCAGCTAATTATGCTTCTTTCTCCTTTCTTCTGCTATTTCTTCCAACAGCGTAATGAGGTTTTAAATCTTTATAAATTTGTCCAAATTGTTCGCTGCCGGATAGTGCTGCATTTTTTGAGTTATGGAAATATGCCCTTGTTTGCTTTAATATTTCATTACCCAATAACAGTTTCGCATCTTCCATTTTGGTTTTTACCTCTTCCAGTTCATTCAATAACTCATTGTATTGTTTGTATAATTGAATATAATTATTACAAGTATTTACATCCACATACGAAGGAACTGTTGCCGGATTTTTGCGCATAGACAGTACTGCCTTTTCAACAAACTCTTTCTTTTTATCATTCAACTTGAACATGCTTCTGCGTTCGGTCGGTTTTAATTTGATGTTCTGGGGAAGCATATTCCGTAATGCTGCAATATGTTGTCTGAACGACATTAACTCTGATCCTACAAAGCTTCTGAAAGAGGCCATAAGACGTTATTTTTTACTATAACGTCTATTCAAATTAGAAAATTGCTTATTCCGGGCTTTTTAATCTAGCCTTTGCGATTTATCAGGTAAGCACCCCCAATCAACATCAATACGCCCATTATTTTACCCCAGTTAATTGGGTTTTGTTTAAAGCCAAACAACCCAAAATGATCAAATACCAGTGCAAATAATAGCTGCCCGGCTATTACCAATGCAAATACATTGGCAGATCCGATCTGTTGAACTGAATAAATGATGACGGTTACAAAAAAAGCACCAAGTAGACCACCTGAAAATTTGTACCATTCAATTTGTTGTAATTGTTGGGTATTGGGAAAAGGCTGTTTGGTAAAAAGAATGATCAATGCCAGTGCAATGGTTCCTACTATAAAAGAAATAAATGCCGCTACCCACTGATTATTTACGGCTGTTTTTAACTGACTTTTTACGCCTGCTTGTGTCGTAATCGTTAATCCCGCCAATAAGGGCAGGATATAAACCAGGTATTTCATGGAGTCATGTTTGTAATGAAGATGTTTTTACTATTTTCTTCTATCACCTCTTGGTGACCCAGATCTTCTGTTCCCATTCGATCTTCTGTTTTGTCTACCTTGTTTGGGTGTACGAGGCTGATAAACCGGTGTAGGACCAAATTCCTCCGGTACTGTTCCCTTCAAAACCGGTTCTCCAAGTAAGCTTTCAATAGCTGCAAATTTATTTTGCTCTTTCTCGCTTACCAGTGTAAAAGCCGTACCCTTACTGGCAGCACGAGCTGTTCTACCAATGCGGTGTACATAATCTTCGCCATCATTGGGTACATCAAAATTGATAACCAGATCAATATCTTCTATATCAATTCCCCTACTTAAAATATCAGTAGCCACCAGTATATTCAGTTTTTTATTCCTGAAATCCTGTAATACCTGTTCGCGCTTTATTTGATCGAGATCTGAGTGAATTTCTTCGGCAGAAAGTTTAGCCCGCTTTAATTCGGCTGTCAGCTGTTTTACATTTTGTTTTTTAGAGCAAAAAACAATTACATTTTGAAACTTTTTACTGCCCAGCATATCTTTTATGATGGGAATCTTTTGTGGTTCATATACAATAAAAGCTTTCTGAACTATTTGTTCAGGTGGTTTCGAAATGGCGATATTGATCTCTACCGGCTCATGTAGGATCTTTCTGGCCAGTTCTCTCATTTTCATAGGCATGGTAGCTGAGAAAAGTAGGTTCTGTCTTTCTTTAGGCAGAAAAGAAATGATCTTCATGATATCATCATTGAATCCCATGTCTAACATTCTATCTGCTTCGTCTAATACCAGGTACTTCAGGCCTTTAAGTTTCACATATCCCATGTTTAAATGCGCAATCATTCGTCCGGGAGTACAAACCACAATATCAACACCTTGAGTCAAAGCTTTTTTTTCAGTATTGAATGTATCCCCTCCACTTCCTCCATATACAGCAATAGAGCTTACATCGGTGAAGTATGAAAGCCCCTCTAGGCCTTCCGCTATTTGAATAGCCAATTCTCGTGTAGGTACAATGATCATGGCATTGATCTCGCTTGAGTCATGAGGAACTGTCAATAAGCGATGTATCAATGGCAGTAAGAAAGCGGCTGTTTTTCCGGTACCGGTTTGTGCTGAAGCAATGATATCTTTCCCTTCTAAAATGGGTACCATCACCTGTTGTTGAACCGGTGTGGCGTTTTCATAACCCATGGCATCAATGCCGTCTAAAATGCGTTGATCAAGTCCTAAATCTGTAAACTTCAAATTGGTCTGTATTTAATGATATTCCTTGTAAAGATACTGTTTAATGTTTGGGACTTGTAAAACAAACTAGAACCAACATTTATAGTTTCTCATACAATGCTCTCAACTTTTCGCGGGTCATAATTTTCTCCCAGTCTTTTCCCAAAGCATTCTCCCACAAGGGTTTCATGCCTAATGAAACGTTGATCATGGTATCGAACTGTTCATCTGTGAGTCCTTTACAGATACCTTGAGGAATATCGATCTTATTTTTTTCAACCATGTATTTGAATTCTTTCACACCTGCCGGATAGTATTCTTCCAGGTGATTCATCACGATACAATTACCAATTCCATGTTTGGTTCCTAATAAATAGCTAAGTCCATAACTTACTGCATGTGCAACACCCACTTGCGAATAAGCAATACTCATTCCACCAGCATAAGAAGCCATCATCAGCTGATCATCACTCTCATCATCCCAATGATTTTTGGTAACAAATACTTTCTGACAAAGCTCCAATGCTTTCTCGCCATAACTTTTACTGAATTCATTCAGGTAGGTTCCTTCTAAACTTTCAATACAATGAATATAACAATCCATACCTGTATAAAAACGCTGATTCACCGGCGCATCTTTGGTTAATTCCGGATCCAATACAATTTGATCAAAAGGGGTGAAATCACTGTTCATGCCCAGTTTCCTTGTTGGACCCGTAAGAACGGTGGTACGGCTTACTTCTGCCCCAGTTCCGCTCAAAGTGGGGATACCTGCTTTGTACACTCCGGGAAATTTTACCAGGTCCCAACCTTGGTAATCGGCAGAAGAGCCCGGGTTATTCATCATAAGAGATACTGCTTTCGCAAGATCCATGGTTGAGCCTCCTCCAATACCAATGATACCACTCACTGTTCCGAAATCTTGTTTTAACTCATTGGCTAATGCATCTACCTGCGTTGTTTTCGGCTCGTAGGTAACATCTGCAAAAATGATTTTATCTTTTCCACGCAAGGGTATTCTGTTCACCAATGGTTTGCCTTCAAAGAAATGATCAACGAGAAAAATCATGGGTGCATCAGCCTGTCTGCGTGGCGCTAGAATCTCATCTAACTGGTTAAAAGCCCCTCTACCAAAAACAACATAATCAACCATTTTAAAATTGCGAAAGCTCATATCAAAAGTTTTGAATCCTTATAATAGTACAAACATAGTCAGAACCAATTACTTCATAAAGATCCTTGGGTGAAAACAAGTCTACCAACTTAAAATTCGAGTAAATTTTATATGATAAAACGCATTCTTTCCCTATACAGGATAATTTTGTCGAAAAAGAGGTCTTCCTTTTATAACGTTACTATAATAATCAACCTCGCTGTTCCGTTATGTATTGTTTTATAAGAAACCATGGTATTTAAGAACATTATATGTTGAGATTACGTAAATTAATGTCTGAAACGCTTAAAAACCGGAACCATTTATTATTATTTCATCGATGACATTCATTGGGATTAGTACACACTGCTTCACGCTCCTGTCCGGTTCTATTGGGAGGGATTTTCTCAAATTCATGAGTCCTGAAAACCTCATGAGAGGTGTAGAGATCATGTCTGTTTGTATTCTTTTAATCGTAGCATTGATTTATATACAAACGATAGCAAAAAAGCGCCTTTTTTTTTATACGGAACGTATCAAAAATAATATTGAGGTATGGATTAGTCATATCATTTTAGAAGAAACGATTGAAGGTATTGAGATCCCTAAAAAGTTCTTCAGGATGTTGAATGATCCTAAGGCCAGACAGGTAGCGATTGATGAGTTGATCAAATGCAAAAAGAATTTTTCAGGAGCGGTTGCTGATAATATTGTTGCCCTATATAATAAACTCGGTCTTCGTGAAGATTCTTTATTAAAAATGAAGAATAAGCGTAAATGGTATCTTCAAGCCAGGGGTATTCAAGAGTTATACTTGATGGATCAAAAAGATTTACTGACAAAAATTTATCGTGAAACCAATAGTGCCCATGAGTTTGTACGTTCAGAAGCACAAATTGCAGTCATTCACCTGACAGGGTTTAATGGTCTTCGCTTTTTGGATGTAATTAGTTATCCGCTTACTTTATGGCAACAAATTAAACTGCTGGAACAACTCAAATTATTTGGGAAGAAAGAAGATTTATCTGATCGAATACCTAAATGGTTATCCTCTAAAAATGATACTGTAGTCGTTTTTGCGCTCAGGCTTACTGCAGAATATCAGCAGTTTGCAGTTAAAAATAATGTGATAGATTGTTTGGTTCATCCTGCTAAAATCGTTCGAACCCAGGCCATCAAAACCCTTATTGTATTGTCTGATGAACGAACAGCTTCTATGTTGATAGGCTATTTTGCAAAAGAAGATTTTGAGAACCAAGTACATATTCTCAATAGCCTCAACAATATGGCTACTGATGAACAAAAAGATTTTATGATCAAGTTATTGGATGCACCTGATCATATCATTAAAGTAAAAGCTGCTATGGTGCTGGCAAATAATTGTACTGATGGCATTCAATTGATTGAGAAAAGAGCTGTGTTGGAGCCTGAACCCTTTGAAAGAATTCTCCGACATGTAAAAACTGTGAAATGAACTGGGACTCTGTATTGAATATTGCTTTTGATATACTCACCTATGGAATATTTATTTATTCCTCCTTATTATTATTGTCATATATCGCTATTGCTATTTTTTCTATCGGAGAAACCAGACAATACATACATAAAAACAGTTTTACGGATTATAGAGTTCTTGCTTCCTCTACAC
>JACVCQ010000039.1 GCA_016741945.1 Chitinophagaceae bacterium | reverse complement strand
ATGAAAGACATTTATATATCGGCCATGGCATATACCGCGCAGGAAGTAATATTGCCTGGAAAAACAGAAATGAAATTCCTGAACAAATCAAGGCATTGAGAAGTTATAAAAATGTACAGGGAAGTATTTATTACAACAGCAGTTCATTCAATCGAAATCCAAATGGATGGAATGATAGTTTACAACAAAACTACTATCGTTATCCCGCTCTAGTCCCACCCATGCCTTGGATTGATAATACCATTCCACCACAGCCCTTGGTAGAAAAAGCGAATGAGTATACTTTCAAGTTAGCCTATAAAGGCGAAGAAAAGATTAAAGGCTTTGCGGTATTCATGCATGAAGGAAGTGAAGATCCTGATTTTGCGAATAGCCAACTGATCCTTTTTATTCCCGGTGATAAAACAGCTGTCATTGACTTGACTAAATTACCTGGAGCAAAGAATAAAAAAGTTTTAATCGCTTCTGTTGATATAGATAATAATGTGAGTCCACTCAGATTATTACAGTGATCCATCAAACAATACCCTTTTCTCTTGTTCTCCCGGCCAAATACCAAAACGTTGTTCCACAGCTTTGAAGCGATGGTTGAAGATACCTCGTAATTGAGATTGTACCATGATTACATTAGCAATGTCACCTAAAAACCATAATGGTAATTTGTAATGAACAATATCGATCATTTCTACACCGCCTTCAATAGCTCTGAAATGGTGCTGGTGATGCCATAAACTATAAGGCCCAAAACGTTGCTCGTCAACAAAAAATTTATTCTCTTCTACATGAGTAATTTCTGTCATCCAATACAAAGGAATACCCAGAATAGGACTCACTTTATACTCAATGATTTGTCCTTGGTACATTCTGTCGCCATGATGCTTACTAATGATATTGAAACCAAGATTAGAAGGAGTGATTTCTTTCAGGTTCTGTGGCCGACTAAAAAAATCCCAGGCTTCTGCCAGTGAGATCGGAATTTTCTGTACGGTTTTGAGCGAATAGACCTTTGACATGCGTTTGCTTTGTGTAATAACAGATTCTGAGGCAAAAAGTTCGCGTTGGTACTGGGTACTAGGTTCAAGGTGCTAGGTTTTAGTGGCAGGGAATTTCTTGTTGATCATAGAGTATTGGTTTCAAGATTTACTTTTGCATTTCCACACCCAGTACCTAGTACCTAGTACCTAGTACCTAGTACCTAGTACCTAGCACCTAGCACCTATTATTCCTCTATCTTTATTCCATGATTACCCGTGAACAACAACAGGCTCAGTTCAAGAAGATTTATGAGGAATTGAATGAACAACAAAAGAATGCAGTGGATAAGACCGAAGGCCCTGTAATGGTGATTGCGGGTCCGGGTACGGGTAAAACACAAATATTAGGTGCTCGTATCGGAAAACTTCGTTTGGAAACAGATATACAACCCGATAATATTTTATGTCTAACTTATACCGATGCGGGTGTGGTAGCCATGCGGAAAAGATTATTGAACTTTATTGGACCGGATGCTTATAAAGTCAATATCTGCACTTTTCATGCTTTTTGTAATGATGTAATTCAGGACAATCTCTCCCTTTTTGAGAAAACCGCTCTTGACCCGATATCAGATCTGGAAAGAATTGATTTATTAAAAACATTGATCGATGGTTTTCCAAAAAATCATCCACTAAAGAGATATAGAGGAGATGTATATTTTGAAATTAAAAACCTCCAACAGCTTTTCAGTAATATGAAAAGAGAAGGTTGGCAACCGGAATACATCAACCAATGTATTGATAGTTACTTGAATGATTTACCCAACCGTGAAGAGTTTATCTATAAAAGAAATCAGGGTGCTTTTAAAAAAGGAGACCTGAAAGAAAATAAAATCGCAGAAGAAAAAGAAAAAATGGAAAAGCTTCGCGCTGCTGTTAATGAGTTTACTCGTTTTCAGCAGATGATGCGAAGTCAGAGTTTATATGATTTTGATGACATGATCAACTGGGTGATCGATGTGTTTAAAACCCATCCAAATGTACTGGCAAGGTATCAAGAACAATACCAATATATTTTGGTAGATGAATTCCAGGATACGAGTGGCACCCAAAATATGCTGGTGAAATTACTGATCAGTTATTGGGAGGAACCAAATGTATTTGTTGTGGGCGATGACGACCAAAGTATTTATCGATTTCAAGGAGCGAATGTTGAGAATATGCAGGAATTCGCCGAACAGTTCAGTAATTCATTGTATACAGTAGTACTCACGCATAATTATCGTTCTACGCAGCCAATTCTGGATGTGTCCAGATCATTGATTGAAAGAAACCAAGAAAGGTTAGTAAATAAAATTGAGGGATTGAGTAAAGTATTGACTGCTTCCAATACCAAGATCAATGATAGTACAATACTTCCTACAATCAGAGAATATGAAAATCCACGTGAGGAAATGATTCACCTCACATTACAAGTGGAGGAGCTTTTACAAAGTGGTGTAGCACCCGGACAAATCTGTATAATTTATCGAGAAAATAAACCACATGAAGACCTGGCGAAGTACTTTCAGCAAAAACAAATACCGGTATACACTAAAAGAGATGTCAATATTCTTCACGAACAAATTTGCAGACAATTATTACAATTGTTGAGATACCTCAAAGATGAGCATCATATCGCTTTTAGCAGTGATCAACTTTTATTTGAAATACTTCATTTTCAATGGTTCTCTATTCCATCTATTGAGATCGCAAAATTGAGTGCAGAAGCAGCACAAAAAAAATCTAATGATCAAAAAAAATCGTTACGTCAGTTGATCGCAGAGAAACTACAATCTCCTTTACCAGATTTATTCAGCTCAGAAATACCCGGACTTAGAAAAGCACAGACCATCTTAGAAAAACTAATTAGTGATGTTTCGAATATAACCGTACAGCAATTATTCGAAAATTGCATTCGTGAAACAGGCTTGCTGGCATATGTAATGAACAGTCCGGATAAACACTGGCTATTACAATTGCTCACCGGATTATTTGACTTTATTAAAAAAGAAACACATCGAAATCCCAATCTAACACTTGAAAAACTGTTGAATATCTTTGATTTGATGGATAAGGAGTCGCTGGTACTACCTTTGGTAAGAGTATCGGGAACAGATAGGGCTGTGAATCTCCTCACTGCACATGGTTCTAAAGGATTAGAATATGATTACGTTTTCATAGCAGGATGTAACTCATCTAACTGGGAAAAGAAAAGAAAACCTGCAGGTGGATATAGCATGCCCGATACGATCTTTTCATCACAACCTGCCCACAGTGAAGAAGAAGAGCTTAGAAGATTGTTTTATGTAGCCATGACACGCGCTGCTCAACACTTGTACATTTCCTATTCCAGCACTAATAAAGACGGAAAAGCCATTGAACCATCTATGTTTATCGCTGAAATCAGAGAAGAACATGTATTGCCATATGAAAAGATTAGTCTGCCTACAGCAACTATTGCTGATTTTGCTGTTTTATCACTCAGCAAAGAATTAAAACCTGAGATTGAACAAAGCGAAGCTTCATTTATTGATCAGCTCTTGGATAAGTTTGTGATGAATGTAACTGCCTTGAATAATTACCTGAAATGTCCGTTACAGTTTTACTTCAACAACCTGGTTCGTGTGCCTTCCGGAAAATCAGAAGCTACCGAGTTTGGATCGGCAGTTCACTATGCTTTGCAGAAATTATTCCAGCAAATGCAGCAAAATAATAACCAGTTCCCGGATCAAACTGTATTTCTGAGTGACTTTAAATGGTACATGGATAGACACAAAGAACATTTTACCAAAGAGCAATATGTAAGAAGAATAGAACAGGGAGAACAGGTTTTATCGGCTTACTATGAGCGCTATATTCATGAGTGGGAAAAGATTGTTGCCATAGAAACCAATATCAGTAAAGTAACGATTAAAGATATTCCTTTGAAAGGTAAGCTGGATAAGCTTGAATTCAATGGCAGACAGGTGAATGTGGTAGATTATAAAACAGGGGATGCTGAAAAGGGGATCAAAAAATTAAATCCACCCAATGAGAAAGATCCCATTGGTGGTGACTATTGGCGACAGGCTGTGTTTTATAAAATATTGGTTGACAACTCATCCAGAAACTGGGAAGCTGTGAGTGCTGAATTCGATTTTATAGAGCCGGACAAAAAGAAAGGGTATCTGAAAGAGAAAAGAATTATTACACCCCAAGATATTGCTACTGTAACCGCACAAATTGAAATGGTTTGGGAGAAAATTCAAAAAAGAGATTTTTATACCGGTTGTGGTAAAGAAGACTGCCGCTGGTGTGAGTTTGTAAAAACCAATGAGATTGCTGTTACATTGCACGAACCGGATGAAAACGAGGAAGAGACCGTATGATTAACATGATTTTTAATTCAATGAGCATAAAGCTCAGCAGAAAGCCTGTAAGTTTGCACCACGCATGAAAAATCTTTTGACATTTATTGCTCGCTTATATGGTATTGCGCTTTGTTTTGTGATCATAATCATAGCTAATTCCTGTGCGAATATGATACCTCCCAGTGGAGGCCCAAAAGATAGTTTGCCTCCAAGATTGGTGATAGCCAATCCTAAAGATTCTGCTATCAATGTAAAAACAAAAAATATTCTACTTACGTTTGATGAGTTTGTATCTCTACAGAATACAGAAAACATCATTTATGCTCCTGTTCCCAAAAATCTTCCTCAGGTTGATTATAAATTAAGAAATGTAACCGTTCGCTTCAGAGATTCACTAGAAGAGAACACTACTTACGCTATTGATTTTGGAAATAGCATTATAGATGTCAATGAAAGCAATGTGGCGAAAAATTTTCGCTATGTTTTTTCTACCGGACCTTCAATAGATTTCAATACTTATGAGGGCAAGGTATTGGTAGCAGAGACAGGTAAAGTAGATAGTACTTTGATTGTTGTTTTACACAAAAACACATCTGATTCGGCGATTAAAAAACTAAGTCCCCGTTTTTTTACCAGAATTGATGGTAAGGGTACATTCAAATTCAATAACCTTCCTGCAGGTACATTTGCAGCTTATGTTGTGAATGGTAAAAGCTATAATAAAATTTTTGACAGTAGCTCTCTTTTTGCTTTTAGGGATTCTTTGGTACAAATTGGAAGCAATAACAATAGAATAGATAGTTTTTTTGCTTTTACACAATCTACTACTACAAATAAAAAAGCTACAGACCCTTCCACTGGCTTACCTCCTTCTATACGTGACGATAAAAGATTACGCTATATCGCCATTTTAGATAATGGTATGCAAGACCTTCTGAGCGATTTTAAAATGGTATTCAATAGAAAAGTATTTTCATTGGATACTGGAAAAGTGAGATTAACAAATAATGATGATATATTACAAAAAGGCTATACACTTACATTAGACAGTCTTCGAAAAACATTGACACTTAACTATACATGGAAAGAGAATACGACTTATAAACTAATCATTCAAAAAGATGCCGTATTAGATAGTAATGCCACGTCCCTCTCAAAAACGGATACACTACTCTTAAGTACAAGAAAGGAAACAGAATACGGCAGTATACGTTTCCGTTTTTTGAATGTTGATACCAATCAGCATGCTGTATTACAAATCTTCCAAAATGACGAGCAAGTTACATCATACCCCATCAAGCAAAATGATATTCAGATTCGTCGCTTTAAACCGGGAAGCTATGAATTGAGAATTTTGTATGATGAAAATAAAAACGGAAAATGGGATACCGGAAGCTTTACACCCATCAAAAAACAACCTGAAAAAGTGTTTTACATCCCCCGACAATTGAATATCCGCGCAAATTGGGATAATGAAACAACGATTGCGTTGCAATAGGCTTCAAGCCGCAAGCTTCACGCAACAAGTGAGGTAATCGGTAATCGAGGTGTGCCAATTTGTACTTTGAATCTTGTCTCTTCCTTGTGGCCTGTGACTTGAAGCTTGTAGCTTGTATCTTTCTCACTTATCTTCGCATCATGCAACTCCCTTCCTCACTTTTAGAAAACGCAGTAGCGCAGTTTTCCAAGCTTCCGGGCATTGGAAAAAAAACAGCATTACGATTGGTATTACATTTGTTAAAGCAGGAAGTGAATGAAGTGCAGTATTTTGGTGAAACCATTGCACGCATGCGGAGGGATATCAAATTTTGTCAGCGTTGCCATAATATCAGTGATGGTGATATTTGTTCGATCTGCTCTAACTCCATGCGTAATCAGCAAATGATTTGTGTAGTAGAAAATATAAGAGATGTGATTGCCATCGAAACCACACAGCAATTCAATGGTTCGTACCATGTATTGGGTGGTATCATTTCTCCGCTTGATGGTGTGGGTCCTGAACAATTAAGCATCGAATCACTTGTTCAGCGTATTGAGAAAGAAAAGACTGAGGAAATTGTTTTTGCTTTGAACCCAAATATCCAGGGAGATACTACTATTTACTATATCCAGAAAAAAATTGCACACATTCCTTGTAGGATTACTACCATTGCCCGGGGAATTGCTTTTGGCGGTGATCTTGAATATGCGGATGAAATGACCCTTGCAAAAAGCATAGCCAACCGACTCCCGGTGCAGCAATATGTGAAATAGATGATTTTTTGTACAAAAGCAACCTTTCTTTTCCCATTTCGTAACACTTTATGTAAACAAGATCAACTAAATTGCCGTTTAAACATTGAATTTTTCCAGGAACAGCTTTTGTTTTATCTTTTGATCTATAATCGGTAATGAACCAAAACAAAAAACAACTGTTTCTTTCTTTCAAATCAAGTGTATGAAAATATCAGGTTTAATGGCAGGATTAATCAGCACGGGCATCATTTGGTTGATTCTGATGATCATATCAGTCATCACTGTATCTAAAAGAACAGATCTGGATAAAAGTCAGCGACAAAAATGG
This sequence comes from Chitinophagaceae bacterium, assembly GCA_016741945.1. GTDB lineage: Bacteria > Bacteroidota > Bacteroidia > Chitinophagales > Chitinophagaceae > Sediminibacterium. The sequence goes on along the minus strand of JACVCQ010000039.1, from coordinate 4,828 downwards.
ATGATCCTTGTAGCCATTCTTCCTTTTTTGGGTTTACTGATTTATATCGTTGCCAACTTCAGTAAAGCAAAGAAGTTATTATGGTTAGGAATAGCCGGGGCTGTTTTATCGGTTGCGGCAACCGTATTTTTTGTTTACAATCGTAAACACGAAGATGTGAGTCAGAAAGAAGGTGTAAAAATGACTGCGCAGCAGTTATTCGATGCATTCAAGACAGATGAAAATGCTGCTAATGCTTTGTACCTGGATAAAGCAATAGAATTGTCGGGTGAGATATTAGCAGTGAATACAAACCAGGATGGTCAGGTTGTCGTAGATATTAAAACAAATGATCCATTCGTAGTAATCAATTGTACCTTTAAGATCGATCCTGGCACTTTGACAGAAGGGCAGAACATTACTTTCAAAGGTTTTTGCAGAGGGTATATTCCTGATGCAAATGTTGTAATCAATGATGGTATTTTAGTAAAATAAGAAAGGAAAAAATGATGAAAAAAATAATTGGACTCCTATCCTTGGTTCTTTTGATCGGAATACAAGCCGATGCACAGAAGATATTTGGAACACGCAATGGAAAAATCACTTTTGAATCACGCACGGATGCAGATGTGAAAGCAGTAAATAATGAAGTCACCAGCAGGGTTGCCGATAATGGGCAAATCACTTTTAGTATGTTGATGAAGGGGTTTAAATTTAAATATGCAGAAATGCAAGAACACTTCAATGATCAATACATAGAAAGTAGTAAGTTTCCTAGGGCTGATTTTAAAGGAAACATCATGAACCTGAAAGAAGTGAACTTCACAAAAGATGGATCATATCCCGTTTCTGTAAAAGGAGATCTTACCATGCATGGTGTTACAAAGAATATCACCGTAAAAGGAACTATTGAAATTAAAGGCGGAAAACCCAGTGCCAGAGCCGGATTTGTGATCAACATGAGCGATTTCAAGATCGATGCTTCTTCCGTTACCGAAAAAGTAACTGTAGATATTAACTGTCAGTACCAGTAATCATTTTCACCATAAAACCACCTGTATGAAGATCTTATTTACAAGGTCGATGGCAATATTTTGCCTAACCCTTATTAGCTTTACTGCCCTTGCACAAGAAACAGACCTGTTTAAAATGCAAGACAGCACCGCTGCTGCGGAAGACAAAAACAGCACTGAAAAAACGCTCAACACATTTTATTCTACCCGATTGGTGACCACCCAAACAGTAGAAATAACCGGTAAAGGGAGTATGGACTTTCGCATCAATCACCGTTTTGCTCCTTTAAACCAAGGATTCTATAATTTATTCGGATTGGATTTTGTTGCAGCACGTATTGGCTTTGATTTTGGATTGGCAGAAAATCTAATGATCGGTATCGGCAGAACCGGAACCAATAAGGAAGCAGATGCCTTTGTGAAATACAGACTACTCAGACAAAGCAGTGGAGTAAAAAATATACCGGTATCCATTTCCCTGCTGGGTTCTGTGATGTATCGTGGGCTACGTTATGCTGATCCAACTTTGAATGTGAAAACCCAAGACAGAACTTATTATACAGCACAATTAATGGTGGCCAGAAAGTTCAATGAAAATACTTCTTTACAGATTTCTCCTACTTATACCCGATACAATCGAATTCTGTTTTTGTCTGGGGGTGCCAAAGACCTTTTCTCTGTTGGCTTTTTAGCCAGACAAAAAGTTAGTAAGCGCGTAAGTATCAATGCCGAGTACTTTGTGCAGACAGAGCGTTTCGACGGCACTTATAATCCATTATCCATTGGAGTGGATATACAAACAGGTGGCCATGTATTCCAATTACATTTTACCAACTCCATCGGCATGAATGAACATACTTTTATTCATGAAACTTTTGGGTCATGGGGTAAAGGGGATATACGCTGGGGTTTTAATATCTCCCGTATATTCAATATTGGCAGAAAGAAAAAAGCATAAAAAGTCAAACCCACTTAAAAAGCCCCTGTAATAATGGCTACAGGGGCTTTTTTATTGCATTTTACTTATCTTTGTATTCTACACAGGCGGATTTGTTTATTGTTCGGCCTGCAACCCCGCCTTAGGTGGGATAAATCGAACTAATAAACGTACAGAAAAGCACCCTCAAATTTTCTTCCTACGTTTTATTGGTTCACCCATTAAATGAACATTTATTGTTCTTAAAGAAGTGAATTATGAGTATACGCACAGAATTGGAAAAAAGAATTTTAGTGATCGATGGTGCAATGGGTACCATGATCCAACGTCACAAATTAACAGAAGCCGACTATCGTGGTGAGCGATTCAAGGACTGGCATTGCGACGTAAAGGGAAACAATGACCTGTTATGCATCACTCAACCGGAGATCATCAAAGGTATTCATAAAGAATACCTTGCTGCCGGGGCAGACATCATTGAAACCAATACATTCAGTAGCACAACGATTGCAATGGCTGATTATGATATGCAAACGCTTGCCTATGAATTAAATGTAGCGGCAGCCAAATGCGCCAAAGATGCTGTAAAAGAGTTTACTGCCGAAAATCCCGGCACTACCCCTAAATATGTTGCAGGAGCCATTGGTCCATTGAATAAAACATTGAGCCTATCGCCTGATGTCAATAATCCCGGTTTCAGAGCGGTTACATTTGATGAAGTGGTTACTGCCTACAAAGAACAGATCAAAGGATTGGTAGATGGAGGTGTAGATATTTTATTAATTGAAACCATTTTTGATACACTGAATGCCAAGGGTGCCATTTTTGCTGCCAAACAATTCTTCCGTGAAACAGGTATACCTGAATTACCGATTATGATCAGTGGTACTATTACGGATGCATCAGGAAGAACATTGAGTGGACAAACACTCGAAGCCTTTTACACTTCTGTAATGCATGCCGAACCATTAAGCGTTGGACTGAACTGTGCATTAGGTGCTGCTGAAATGCGTTCACATATTGAAGAACTAAGTCAGATTGCAGCCTGTTATACTTCTGCATATCCGAATGCCGGACTACCAAATGCGATGGGAGAATATGATGAAGCACCACATCAAACTGCTCACTTTATTGAAGAATGGGTACAACAAGGTTTTGTAAATATTGTAGGCGGTTGTTGCGGAACTACGCCGGATCACATCAAACATATCGCCGATCACGTTAAAAAGATTTCACCAAGACCACTTCCTGTTATTGAAACAGCATTGGCTTAATTTTTAAGTTAACGACATGAGTTCAACTACTACCATAAAACCCTATCTCCGTTTATCAGGTCTTGAACCCTTAGTGGTTAGACCGGAAACCAACTTTGTAAATGTTGGTGAAAGAACGAATGTAACAGGTTCCAAAAAATTTGCGAGACTGATTCGCGAGAACAAGTATGAAGAAGCATTGTCTGTTGCCCGTCAACAAGTAGAGAATGGTGCACAGGTGTTGGATGTGAACATGGATGATGCATTGTTGGATGGTGTAAAAGCCATGACTACTTTCCTGAATCTTTTACAAAGTGAACCGGATATTGCACGTATCCCGATCATGATCGATAGCTCAAAATTTGAGATCATTGAAGCAGGATTAAAATGCGTACAAGGAAAATGTATTGTGAATTCCATCTCCATGAAAGAAGGAGAAGAGAAGTTTATTGAACAGGCATTTATTTGTAAAGCATTTGGTGCAGCTATTATCGTCATGGCATTTGATGAAGTTGGACAGGCCGATACCAAGGCGAGAAAAGTAGAGATTTGTCACCGTGCCTATAAAATTCTTACCGAGAAAGTAGGATTTCCTCCGCAGGATATTATTTTCGATCCCAACATTTTTGCAGTAGCTACCGGTATTGAAGAGCATAATAATTATGCGGTAGATTTTATTGAAGCAACCCGAGAAATTAAACAATTGATGCCGCTCACGAAAGTAAGTGGTGGTGTATCAAACGTTTCATTTTCATTCCGTGGTAATGATCATGTACGGGAAGCCATTCACTCTGTATTTCTGTTTCATGCCATCAAGGCCGGAATGGATATGGGTATTGTGAATGCCGGACAATTGGTGGTATATGATGAAATTGAACCAACCCTGCGTCAGCTTTGTGAAGATGTATTATTGAACAAGAATAATGACAATAATGAAGCCACAGAGAAGCTGATCAGTTTTGCAGAAACCGTAAAAGCAAAAGGTAAAGTAGAAGTAAAGGATGAAGCCTGGCGTAATGAGCCCGTTGAGAAAAGACTGGCGCATTCATTGATCAATGGTATCACAGATTATATTGAAGCAGATACAGAAGAAGCACGACAAAAATACCCCAAGCCATTAGATGTTATTGAAGGTCCATTGATGGATGGAATGAACATTGTGGGTGATTTATTTGGCGCGGGTAAGATGTTCTTACCGCAAGTAGTGAAGAGTGCACGTGTGATGAAAAAAAGCGTAGCAGTACTGACTCCTTTTATTGAAGCGGAGAAAGAAGAAAGAAAACAAGCACACCTCAAAGCAGGAACTACCAACACAGAAGCAGCCGGTGCAGCAAAAATATTATTGGCCACCGTGAAAGGTGATGTACACGATATCGGAAAAAATATTGTAGGTGTGGTATTGGGTTGTAATGGATATGATATCGTTGACCTAGGTGTAATGGTACCTGCTGATAAAATTCTGGATGCCGCACAAAAAGAAAACGCAGACATCATTGGTTTAAGTGGACTCATCACGCCTTCTTTGGATGAAATGGTACATATCGCCAAAGAAATGTAACGTCGTGGTAGACAAAAGCCCTTGTTAATTGCAGAAGCTACAAACACCGAAAGCCAAAATTCTGTTTAAATTGCACCGGGAACTGGCA
>JACVCQ010000038.1 GCA_016741945.1 Chitinophagaceae bacterium | reverse complement strand
CTTTTGAGGTAGTAGGGTAGTAATATTCCGTTAAAAATTCAATAGACTTATATTTAAGTCGTGCTTTCTTGAAATGCTCACGAAGAATTGAAACATTATTTTTTGTTTCTACCAAGTGCAAGAAATCATCTGTTTCTTTTTGTAAAGATTGTATTTGCTGCTGGTACAATTTTATTGCCGCTACAGTTTTATTTTCTTCTTGCCAATTACAAAATATAGCAAATACTGATGCGCAACATAGAAATAAAACAGTCATTCTATTTTTCATATACACGCTACTAAAAACGCTCCTACATATGCAGGAGCGTTATTGATTGATAATTTCCTGAAATTACTTAGGAAGACCTTTGATGATTACGATTTGACTGGCTTGGTTTTCATTGGGTCTTAAAGAACCGCCATCTACTCCTTTATATTTATCGCCTCTCCATGTATGTGGTTGAATACAAAGCATAAATGTATTATCAACACCAATTGTTTCTGATACATCAATTAAAGCGCCGTACTCCCAGCTTCCGAAAGTTGAATTTCCACCAACATTATATTTAGCTGCATCAGCTGCTGTTCTTCTATGATCCAATTCAATTACTTTTTTTAATTCTTTGGTAGCAATATTGTATTGATAGATATAAGCATCATGTGTTTCATCGCCATAACTATTAGCATCTTCTTGGATATACACATATTTCTCAGTTACAAGGATATTATCTGGATTCTGAAATTCTTTTGCCTTACCGGTTGTTCTGTTATCGCCATCAAGAATACATTCCATTCTTCCAACTAAGGGATTAGCCGCATCCAATGCCAACTTGTATACACGACCATACTTGGTTCTGCTGAAATCAGCATTGGCACCGGTAGTAGCCTGGCCTGTAACATTGAAATAGATCTCACGGTTAGCAGTAGCATTGCCTTTTCCATAATCAAGATCTTCCACGCGACCAAAACGAATGGAACTCAATCCTGCAGCTGCAACTTGTAATTGACGACCTGTTAATGTAGCAGCATTAGGTATTTCTACGAACTCAACATCGTATCCTGTACCTTCAGTCATATCTCTTTCTTTGATATTTAAATCCTTACGACGAAGTGTATACAGTTTTCCATTGGTGAGATCGCCGACAGTATTGGATACATAGAGTAATACTTGTCCACCTTCTGCTCCACTATCATCATCACCAATGATGATTACAGTTTTGCCAGGGAAAGCATTTTTATTAAGCGGTACAGCATTTTCAGCACTAGTTCTGCCTAACGCAGCGATCTCTTTGCTAGCATTGGCAACAAAATTTGCTTCTAAAGGGTTGATGCCATGTGTACGGCTTTCTTCTCCACTTTCACCTGAAGTTAAAAACAGTGGACCAAATCCATGTTCTGCTTGTGTAGCCATTGTTGCAGAACATAAACGCCAGATACCACCGTTTGAATTTAAAATATATTCTCCTTTGGTAGGTTTGAATGTTTTGTCCAAGGTAATTCTTGAAACAGCAAAATTGTCTTCATGATTTACAAGAAAGTAATAACCTCCATCATTATTTTTAACAAGACCTGCTCCATCAGCGGAACCTCCAAATATAAAATTTGGACTACCTGATAAGACATCATCACTACCAATAAGGCTATACATTTCGAGATTTTCAAAGCCTGCTAATTTTTTGGCAAGTACGGGTGTGGTTGAATGGTTGGTTAATACAACTTCAGTTCCTGTTTTATCTGAATCAGAATTTTTTTTACAGGAGTTTAAAGCGATCAATGCGCTGATGGCAATGATACCATTGCGAGACATTGTTAAGAGATTCATATTGCTTAGAATTTAGGTTGCAAATATCCTTTGTAGTATTTCTGTTGTAGTTAAGCCAACATGAATAGAAAGTAAAGAAATTGTTAGCCGTTGAATTGTTTTGATTTTCCTTTGTACGATGCATAAACAACATGATCAAATCATTAAATGATTGTAAACTTGGGTTATGCAAATCTGTAGCTGTCAGTCTAAATGAAAGATTGCTTACGTTGAAAGAAAATTTCAGAGTTCTGGAGAAGAACTATTTTTACTATGAATTAATTGTTATGCAAAAGAGAACGGATTATATTACTTGGGATGAATACTTCATGGGAATTGCTTTATTATCTGCCAAACGAAGCAAAGATCCCAATACTCAGGTGGGTGCCTGTATTGTGAATGGGCAAAATAAAATTGTAGGAACCGGATACAACGGATTGCCATTAGGTTGTAGTGATGACGAATTTCCATGGAGTAAGCAAGGCGATTTTTTGGATACCAAGTATCCCTATGTTTGTCACGCAGAATTGAATGCCATCCTGAATAATATTGGAATGGATTTAAAAGGGTGTAGAATTTATACAGCTCTTTTCCCTTGTAATGAATGTACAAAAGCTATTATTCAATCAGGGATTAAGGAAGTAGTGTATTTGTCTGACAAGTACAATGGGTCAGATACATCGATTGCTTCTAAAAAAATGTTGGATACAGCGGGTGTCAGTTATCGCAAAGTGATCTCTGGTATTCAACAATTACAGTTATCTTTTGATGAAACGGATGTTTAGTTTGTAGTATGCAAAGCTGCTTTTACAGCTAGAGCAATTTTGGTTCCAAAAATTTCTATCGATTTCATTAAATCCTCATGCGAAGGTCCACCCACATCCATGTGTGCTGCAAAACGATCGAATCCAAGCACTTCGTGTAAGTAAAGAATTTTATCAATGGCTTCATTGGCATCACCAATAATCAGTGCACCTTGTTTGCCTCGTCCAGCTTCATACTGCTCTTTTGTATAGGGCGACCATCCTCTTTCCCGACCAATTCTGTTCATCTGCTCTGCATACTGGTGAAAATAGTGATCAGCAGTTGCTTTGCCATCTTTACCAAAAAAAGCATGCATATGTACACCGGTTTTTTGATGTGAAACAGGGTGTTTGAAATGGGTACAGACTTTATGAAAATAGTCGAATAGTGGTTTGAATTGCGCCGGACTACCACCAATAATCGCAAAAATAACAGGAATCCCATACGTGCCGGCTCTCAATACCGATTCAGGAGTGCCACCCACAGCGATCCATAGATCTAATTTTTCTTTATAGGCTCTTGGTAATATTTCCTGATGGATCAATGGTTTTCTGAACTGGCCTTTCCAACTCACTTTTTGTTCCTGATTGATTTGAAACAGTAGGTCGAGTTTCTCTTCAAATAAAATATCATAGTCTCTCAGATCAAAACCAAAAAGGGGGAATGATTCTGTAAAGCTGCCACGCCCTACAACCAATTCTGCACGTCCATCGGAGAGAAGGTCAATGGTGGAATATTGTTGGTATAATCTCACAGGATCTGCAGAGCTCAGCACAGATACCGCACTTCCCAATTTAATATTTTTAGTTACCGGAGCAGCCGCAGCCAAAATGATCTCGGGGGCAGATACTGCATATTCCTGTCTATGGTGTTCTCCAATACCAAAGAAGTCAAGACCCAATTCATCCATCAGTTTGATTTCGTCGATCATTTGTTTCAAACGATCACCTGTGGGTTCTTGAACTCCATTTTTGTTGACATGAATATCTCCAAACATGCTAATGCCTAACTCCATACAGCTTTTTTGCAAAGATAGATAGCACATGAAACCAATGGCTCATTAATCTGTCTTTCGACGTATTGGATTGTTAAACTATGTGCTGGCCAATAAAAATTTTGAAGATTGATTTTTATACTTTTACTTTGTATTTCAAAGTGCTTTTAAATAAAACAATATGACACAACAAAATGATTCGGATTTGATTCAAGTAAACCTGATAGCTGCTGCTAAGCGTATGTTTATTGGCGCTGCCATTGCATTTGCTTTAATTCTCAGCTTATTACTCAGTGTAAAAGATCCCAAGCCTGAATGGGGTACTTTATGGATGCTAAAGCCCTTGCTCATTACTCCATTGGCTGGAGCGGGAGGGGGTGCTTTTTTTTACTACATGACTCAAATCGTGAAAAATAATGTTTGGGCGAAACTGATCGCCACATTGGTAGGTATTGTTGGATATGTGATTGCTATTTGGCTGGGCTCTGTTTTAGGTTTAAATGGTACCCTTTGGGATTAATGAGTGAGTTCTTTTTAAACATAGGTTGAAGCAAAAAAAAGGTGACCATTCTTGGTCACCTTTCATTGGTTTTTCGCATTGTTTATGCTAAGTCAAAACGATCTAGATTCATCACTTTGTTCCATGCTGCTACAAAGTCTTTCACAAACTTTTCTTTAGCATCTTCACATGCATATACTTCAGCGAGTGCACGCAATTCTGAATTAGAACCAAAGATCAGATCAACACGGGTTGCTGTCCATTTTACTGCTCCTGTCTTACGATCACGACCTTCAAATTCTTGTTGATGACTGTCTGCTGTAGCACTCCAAGTGGTTCCAAAATCCAATAAATTCACAAAGAAATCATTGGTCAATACACCTTGTTTGTTGGTGAACACTCCATGCTTTGATTGATTGTAATTGGTATTTAAAACTCTCATACCACCTACGAGAACAGTCAGTTCAGGAGCTGATAGTGTCAACAAATGAGCTTTATCAATCAGCATAGCTTCTGCAGTAGCCATTTGTTTTCCTTTGTTATAATTGCGGTAACCGTAAGCATGTGCTTTCAATACTGCAACGTATTAATCAACTGTTTGATCTTGTGCAGCATCAGCACGTCCCGGTGTGAAAGGTACAGTCACACTGTGTCCTGCATCTTTTGCTGCTTTCTCAATGGCCGCACATCCACCCAATACAATCAGGTCTGCCAATGACACTTGTTTCTTACCACTATTCGCATTGAAGTTTTGCTGAATTTTTTCTAGTGCATCCAACACTTTACTCAATTGCGTAGGATTATTTACTTCCCAGAATTTCTGTGGAGCCAATCTAACACGTGCACCATTCGCACCACCACGTTTGTCTGATCCACGGAATGTAGATGCAGAAGCCCATGCAGTTGATACCAATTCAGCAACTGTGAGACCAGTAGCAAGAATGGTTGATTTTAAAGAAGCAATATCTGCATCAGTGATCAATTCATCTGTTACAGCAGGAATAGGATCTTGCCAGATCAATTCTTCAGCTGGTACTTCTTTTCCAAGATAACGGGCACGTGGTCCCATATCTCTATGCGTCAATTTGAACCAAGCACGTGCAAAAGCATCAGCAAACGCATCCGGATTCTCATAAAAACGGCGAGAAACTTTTTCATAAGCCGGATCAAAACGCATGGAAAGATCGGTGGTCAACATAAATGGTGCATGACGCTTATTTGGATCATGTGCATCCGGAACCAATCCTTCACCTGCACCATTCTTAGGTCTCCACTGGTGAGCACCTGCCGGACTCTTGGTCAATTCCCACTCATAGCCAAACAGGTTTTCAAAATAGTTATGGCTCCATTGTGTAGGTGTGGTAGTCCATGCACCTTCCAGTCCACTGGTAATGGTATCTGCACCTTTACCGCTTCCATAAGAGCTGGTCCAACCCATCCCTTGTTCTTCAATACCTGCCGCAGCTGGTTCTTTGCCAACATATTTACCCGGATCAGCGGCACCATGTGTTTTACCGCATGTATGTCCACCCGCAATCAATGCTACTGTTTCTTCATCATTCATTGCCATGCGACCAAAAGTTTCGCGGATGGCTTTTGCTGCGAGAATTGGATCAGGATTGCGATCAGGTCCTTCTGGGTTTACATAGATCAATCCCATTTCTGTTGCACCCAGTGGTGATTCCAGACTTTCCGGATTTCTATGGCTGGCAACAAATTCTTTTTCACTTCCCCAGTATACATCTTCATCAGGTTCCCACACATCTTTACGTCCACCTGCAAATCCAAAAGTTTTGAAACCCATGGATTCCATCGCCACATTACCTGCAAGGATCATGAGATCAGCCCAGGAAATTTTCTTACCATATTTTTTCTTGATTGGCCATAACAACAAACGAGCTTTATCGAGGTTGGTATTATCAGGCCAACTATTCAATGGAGCAAAACGCTGCATACCTGCACCGGCGCCACCACGACCATCATAAGTACGATAGGTACCGGCGCTATGCCATGCCATACGAACAAAGAAAGGGCCATAGTGACCATAGTCTGCAGGCCACCAGTCTTGTGAATCGGTCATCAAATCTGTCAGGTCTTTTTTGATCGCATCTAAGTCTAGTGACTGGAACTCTTTTGCGTAATCAAAATCAGGATCCATCGGATCAGAGCGTTCAGAATGCTGACGAAGGATGTTGAGGTTGAGTTGGTTCGGCCACCAGTCGCGGTTACGGGTACCGCTACCGGCTACCTGTTTCAGTGAGCCGTTGTGAAACGGACATTTACTGATGTCTCCGGCAGGATGTTGTTGTGCTGACATATGATTAGGTTTTTTTTCGAATGAAATAAATGGATTGTATAGATAAACACAATCTTCTGTAACGCAAGATTACACAGACCTAGTAAATAAGTCAAATTGATTATCTTTATAAACATATAGTTTTTATCAATGACACTAACCCAATTGGCATAAATGGTTGCGGTAGATACTTACCGACATTTTGTACTGGCAGCAGAGAAATGTTTTGTAACACAGCCTACTTTGAGTATGCAGTTACAGAAACTGGAAGAGGAACTAGGGGTGAAACTATTTGACCGTACCAAACAGCCGGTGATACCAACAGAAATCGGTACTAGAATCATTGCGCAGGCCAGGGTGGTTTTACGTGAAGCTGAGCGTATTCAGCAACTGATCAATACGGAGAAGAATGTGATGACAGGGGAATTGCGCATTGGAATTATTCCTACACTAGCACCCTATGTGCTGCCCACTTTATTCAAACAAATACGTACCAAATACCCGCAACTGGAATTGGTGATCAAGGAAACAATTACGGAAGAAATTCTTTATGAGTTGAAAAACAATCGTCTGGATTGTGGGTTGGTGGTAACACCGTTAAAAGATGCATCTATCAAAGAAGATGTATTGTTTTATGAAGAGTTGTTTGTGTATGTTTCCCGGAAGAATGTATTGTATGATAAGAAATATGTGTTGGCAGATGATATCAATCCGGATCAGTTGTGGTTGTTAGAGGAAGGACATTGTTTCCGTTCACAGGTATTGAATTTATGCGAGCTGCGGAAAAGCGCAGACCTGCCTTTCAAATATGCAACCGGCAATATTGAAACACTAAAACGGATGGTTGATAAAAGTGATGGTCTCACTATCCTGCCTGAATTAGCCATCATGGAATTCAATAAAAATCAGATGAAGTTGGTGAAACGATTAAAAGATCCCGCACCGGCACGCGAAGTAAGTTTGGTGACACACCGTGATCATATTAAAACCAAGCTGATTCAAACTTTAAAAGAAGAAATTCTAGAAATGGTGCCCAAGCAAATGCGGCAATTGAGGAATAAAAAAGTGGTGGAGATTACAGATTGATGATGTACTAATTATCTTGCATTACGCAACTGATCAATGCTTTCACACATTTCTGCCAACAGCTGACCAAGTTCCGGATTCGTTTTTTGTAAGTTGCTGAGCAGTTCAGGGTACCTTTCTAACAATGGTTTTATTTTACTTTTTTTAGGTAGGCTTTTATCTACAATCACTTGCCCGGAAGCCTGAAGGTCTGTCTTGACCAAATCGTCTAAGCTGACTTCGAAAAAATTCGATATTGAAATCAAGGTATCAATATCTGGATTGTTTTTTCCATTTTCCCAATTCGACCATGAGCTTTGCGGAAAGCCAAGTACAGCGGGTATTTGCGCCTGTTGAATCTGGCGGCTTCGTCTTAAAAAGTATAAATTGTTAGCTAAAAATTTCACGATAAAAGGGATTGTGAACAAATATTTGATATCAATATACGGATAATATCCAAATATTGGTATTAAATTTATCCTGTTATCAAATGTATAGCAAAATGAAAAAGACTTCCCCTAAAAAGAAGCTGAAAAATACAGCCGCTCCCAGATTAAAATGGCAAATTGGTGAATATGATCGTAATGCTGTATTCAAATTCATGCTTCCATATCCCTTCTTGCTACTGTGCAAATTAGTAGACAAAACCCCGGAAGATATCATCAGGGATTTTGTTGATAATTTATCCTGTGGCAGTTGGAACCGGGAGGGAAGAGATCAAGCCAAAGAGCATCTGATTCATTATTTTATTGCGCATGGATATGGACAGCATCATTACTGCGCAGAAGACATCAGACAAATGTTTAAAGAAATGGATGCTATGGGTTTATTATTCCCCACCAATGGTAAGATGAAATTATTGGATGCATATGCAGACTGGCGGGATCAATACCAACATTACTTTTTTAAGAAATGGTTTAGAAAGCCAAGACGTAAATGCTAAGAAAAGGAGGAGATATGCAAACATTTGCAAGTGGTCAACATGTTCAGTCTTCTTATCGGCAATGTTTAGTAAACAGCATTGTGAAAGCAGTGAAGCCTGAGATGATTTTTCTGTTAGGCGCAGCTCTATATCATCGAAGTAGTAAAAGTATATTCCAAACCTTATCAGTTGGCTCACAATATATGAGCGATTATATTGTATTGGTTTTATTGGAAAACCTAGCCAATAAAGAAGCGCATGAGTGGCAGGATAAGATCGAAAACCAAGGGATGCCGGTAACCAGCATCGTATTAACTATGTGCACATTTAATGAATGGTTACAATTAGGACATCGATTTGCTGTCAAAGTACAACAATCTGCGGAGATTCTCTATGATTCGGGAAACCAGCAATTGCAGTTTTCACATACAGCTATTCCGAATGATGAACAGCACATTATTGAAAAACATTGGAGAGAAGGAATGATAAAAGCCAAAGAATTCTTAGCCGGTTCGGAACTGTACAAGATCAGAAAACAATATGCGATGGCCACTTTTATGTTGCATCAATCGGCAGAGCAATCCTTGCATACTATATTGAAAATGGGTACCGGCTATCACGCCAACACTCACAATATCGATAGGTTATTACGTTATGCAGGTCTAGTATCTGATCAATTAACAAACATCTTCCCACAAAAAACAGAAGCAGACAAGCAATTGTTTCAGCTTTTACAAAAAGCATATAGCGATGCACGGTATAAATCAGATTATACCATCAGTTATGATCAGCTATTGTGTTTGACAGAGAAAGTGAGATGTATGCATGAAGTATTATCGAGCTATAAAAGAGTTAAACTGAATAGCCACACTATTAACCATGCTTGAATTTTTTTGATATGGGTAGTTCAGTCACAAAAACTGGTAAACAAATTTTTATTGTAAATCGCTTAGCTAATCAAAATAGTGTTTGATGTGTTTGAATTATACGCAATTGTTAAAAGTTCAGAAACTTTCCAAAAGTTCTTTCGAAGTAATTAACAACTGTTAAAAAAAACCTCCTTCGCTTTTCAGCTTCGGCAGGCTATGTAGTCCCGACAGGAATCGAACCTGTATCTAAAGTTTAGGAAACTTCTATTCTATCCATTGAACTACGGGACCAAGGAAATAATGAATATTGAATGATGAATCTTCAATGTTCAAATATCAAATTTAAAAGAACTTGTATTCAAAGTTTAGTCCCCACAGTACTGTGGGGATATTCTATCTCCGCCGAGGCGGAAACTACGGGACCGGGAGAATAAGAAACAGAGAAATATGGAATAAGAAATAAGAAACATGAAATATCCGTAAATCAATGTTCAAATTCTACCATAGCAAAAATAATGGTTTCGGGTTATGGCTGTTGAGTTTTATGTACTTTTAAAATCTTAACCTCTCAACATGCGCACACTTATTTTATGCTTATTGCTACTTGGAATTACAGCAAAGACCGATGCACAAGAAGTGAAAATGGCTGTTCAATTGAATCATACGGCTATCTATGTGAAAGACTTGCCGAAAGCTGCTTTTTTTTATGAGCATGTGATAGGTTTAGATACCATTCCGGAACCGTTTCGTATTGGTCGCCACAAATGGTTTCGCATTGGACCGAAAATGGCCTTGCATATTATTCTGGGTGCTACAGAGGTCAAAGAATATTACAAAAACCAACACACTTGTTTTAGTGTGAGTGATATGAAATTATTTGTGGATCGACTAAAAAAGAACAATGTTGTCTTTGAAGATGTCAACGGTAACCAAGGAGCTATCACCAAAAGAGTGGATGGCGTTCAACAAATCTGGTTCCGAGATCCGGATGGGTATTGGATTGAAGTGAATGACGCGAGGGAGTGAGTAGTGAGTAGTGAATAGTCAGTGTATTTACTGACTACTCACTATTCACAACTCACTTTTTTCCTCTTACTGCTCACTACTCACTATATTTGCTCTCTCAAAACAGTCTATGAAATTTTATAATATTATCATTAAATACCGCTTCTGGCTGAGTTTGGTTTTGATTGCGGGTGGGGTGGCTTTGAATATGACGGGTACAGGCTTCTGGCCTACATTTCCGATCTATTTCATTGCTTTGATTGGGTTATTGAGCCATTTTTTCATTGGTCCTTTGCGATTGATACAAGAGCCGATGGAATCGGGCAATATTGAAGAAGTGGAAAGAATTCTGAATTCGATCTGGTTTCCGAATTTATTATACAAGCCTGTTCGTTCTACTTATTACACCATCAAGGGTAACCTGGCCATGATGAAGCAGGACTTTGATTCTGCTGAAAAGCACTTGAAAAAAAGTACTGATCTGGGTTCTCCGATGCCGGAGGCTGAAGGCGCCAATAAACTACAATTGGGGATGATGGCCATGCAACGTGGCGATCTGAAACAAGGCGAAAGTTATATCCGTGCCGCCATTCGTGCCGGTATTCCTGATAAAGAGAGTGAAGCAGTGGCTTATCTCACCATGTGCCAGATCTTCATGAACAAAAGAGAGTTCCGTGCCGCCAAAGACTTCTTCCGCAAAGCCAAAGCCTGTAAGCCAACTACCAAACAAGTAGTGGATCAGATCAAGGAAGTGGAGAAGTATATTTCGAGGGTACCGGGATAATCTTTGATTTTTTGATCTTTGATTTCTTGATTTAGGAGATCTAAATAGATCAAAAATTCAAAGATCAAAAAATCAAACTTCTACATGCTTCGCATTCAAAAAATATCACCCGATTCTGCCGCATTGGAAACTGTGCGGCAGCTTTTTTTGGAGTATGCAGATGAACTGCAAGAAAATTTATGTTTCCAAAGTTTTGATGCCGAAGTGAAAGACCCTTTGAAGAAATATGGTCCGCCAGAAGGAGCTTTGTTTATTGCTTATTGGAATGAAGCACCCGCAGGATGTATTGCTTTGCAACCTTTGAAAGAAGAAGGGGTATGTGAAATGAAACGTCTCTATGTAAAACCTAAATTCAGAAAGTATGGAATAGGACGCTCTTTAGTTGAGCAATTAATAACTGAATCATATCAACTGGGATATACTGATATGCGACTAGATACTTTGGAGAGATTGAAACCCGCTATCTCACTGTATAAAAGTTTAGGTTTCGAAAAAACACAAGCTTATAATGAGAATCCACTTTCAGGTGTAGTATACATAGAAAAGAAAATCCAGTAAGTTGTAGTATTATCTTATTAAAAAGCCATTCACGAAATAAATATTTTGTCAATGGCCTTTTAGTTTAGAAAATTATTGATTAACGAATTTGTCCTCGTACGATACCAGAGGGTCTATTTGTTGAGTGAACATTTACATACAAAGCATCTGTTTTGATAGCCGTTAGAATGGCGGTAGTAGGTGTAAAAATTTTAGTAACACCAAAGTCAGCAGCACTTTCACATATTC